>NZ_AXAA01000010.1:0-79821 GCF_000472625.1 Caloramator sp. ALD01 | reverse complement strand
ATCATAGGCTTTTCTTCCTCTGTTTTCACTATATTTTTCTTTTACGATATCATATACAAAAGAAAAATCAATAATTGAATCTATTTTAACAAGAAGATGATCTTTAGGTACTAATTTTTCATATATCATATTTGTCATAATATCAATTTGTTGATTGTTCTTATTAAACATAAAAGACCTCCAAAAAAATATTTATGCATATTTATTATACCATAATATTTTTTCGGAGGTCTCCCACCCAGGTGAAATGTGACATTTTTCATTTATTGCAACAAAGCTTTAGTATACACAAATTATTATAATACCTAAATTTAATTATAATATTATCATAATTAAAAAATGAAAAATATATATAATCAACTATTTACTTTCAATTTATTTTAATTTAATATCAAAAGACTTTGTTTGCAACTTATAAATAAACTCACAAAGTAAAAACACAGCATAATTTGCTTTTATATGAATTTACAATAAAACATTTTTATACTATTTATTCGCAAATTTTCTATTCTAACTTCTAAAGTTTTTTCTACCTTGGTTACCCCTTTATATAAATAAAAAATTAAGCCGCTTAAGTGACTAAATCACTTAAGTGGCCAATTATTGTACTAATTAACGCTGTTATTTATTTTTTAGTTGATTTACTGCCTCTTCTATTACAGCCTTTGCATTTTTTATTACCTTTTGAGCCTCAACTCTAAATATAGCCTTATCTTTAAACCTATTTTCTTCTTTAACTGCTACATCAGCTGCAAATATAACTAAATCTGCCTCATTTGCTTCTTTTTGAGATATTTTGTTTTCTATACCTATTGATCCTTGTGTTTCTACTTTGATACTATATCCTAAGCTTTTTGCGGCTCTTTCTAATGCTTCTGCAGCCATATAAGTATGTGCTATTCCTGTTGGACAAGCTGTCACTGCTACTATCTTCATTTGTCTCACCTCTCTATATTATAAAACTTATTCCTCAACAACTTCAACATTCTTCTTTAATGCATTTACCATAAGTGCTGTCACAATAACACCTACAATAACAGCCACTATAAACATCAATCTATTATCTACAACTGGAAGAACTATTGGTCCACCATGCGGAGCATGATCCCCAACTTTACCTATAGCAGCAATTGCTGCACCTACTGCTGAACCAGTCATTATGGAAGGAATTACTCTTAATGGATCTGCTGCTGCAAAAGGAATTGCTCCTTCTGTTATACCAATTAACCCCATAGCAATTGCACCTATACCTGCTTCTTGCTCAGCCTTAGTATATTTTTTCTTGTTTAACAATGTTGCAACTCCCATTCCAAGTGGTGGTATACATATAGCTACAGCTACTGGTCCCATTATTGTTACTACACCTTCACCAATCATAGCTGCTGCAAACATAAATGCTACTTTATTAACTGGTCCACCCATATCAAACGCAATCATTGCTCCCATTATAAGTGCTAATACAACTGCGTTTCCAGTACTCATTGACTTTAACGTATTAGTTAAACTTGTCATTAAACTACTTATTGGAGAACCTATAACATAAATCATTAAGAAACCTACAATTAGTGAAGTAAGTAAAGGTATAACAAATATTGGCATAATAGGTCTTAAGTTTTTATGAACTTTCCATCCTTTAATCCATCTTGCAGTATATCCCGCTATAAATCCTGCAACAATACCTCCTAAAAAGCCTGCTTTAAGATTGTTTGCAAGTACACCACCTACAAGTCCAGGAGCTATACCCGGTCTATCTGCAATACCAAATGCTATAAATCCTGCAAGGACTGGAACCATCATACTAAAAGCTGCTACTCCTATGTCCATCATACTTTTTAACATAGGATTTGTAACTACAGCACCCTCTCCTGCTTTAACACCGCTTAGTGCAATTGAAAATGCTATAAGCACACCACCAATAACTACTATTGGTATCATATAGGACACACCAGTCATCAAATACTCTCTGATTTTCTTTAATTCTTCTTTCATTTTAAATCCCCCTCATTAATTTAATATTTATTAGAACTAATAAGTCCTTCTGTTTAAATTGAATTCAAAATATCCATAACTTCATCTTTTGTTTGGGATCTTCTGAGCTTGTCTACAAAAGTGTCATCCATTAACTTTCTTGAAATTCGTGATAAAATCTGTAGGTGTAAATCATTCGCATCTTTTTCAGGAACTCCTAACAAAAATACTAAATCAACCGGTTTACCATCTAATGATTCCCATTCAATTTGTTGATTAAGCTTTGCAAAAACCATCATTGATTCTTTGACAGAATCTGTTTTACCATGAGGTATTGCTATACCATTTCCAACTCCTGTTGTAAATAATTTTTCTCTGTCTAAAACAGTTTGTACATAATCATTAACAGATGTAATTTTGCCTTGAGCAAATGCTAACTCTGCTAATTCTTTAATTACCTCCTCCTTTCTATTTGATTTCAAATTCAATACTATTAAATTTTGATCAATCACCATTTAAAACTCCCCCTATTATTTGTTTTACTTCTATGATTTCCTTTGAAGTTTTAATTTTTTTAATAAAACTTTTATCTTCTATAGCATTGTAAAGATTCTTAAATAGAAATTTTCCTTCTTTTAAATCCTTTTGTGCTATGCTTATCATTAATATAACATCAACATATTCATTCCCCCATATTATGGGTTCTTTTAAGGTTAGCAACGATATTTTTGATTTTTTTACTAACTCAGGATTTGCATGTGGTATAGCTACACCATTTCCAATAGATGTATATGTCATTTTTTCTCTTTCTACTAAGTTTTTATAGTATTCTTTATCTACATAGTTTCTCTTTATAAGTTCATTTGATAAAAACTTTAACACTTCATTTTGTTTTTTAAAATTACAATTTAAAAATATCAAATTTTCATCAATAATCCTCTCTACAAAAAACTTACTATCTTTTTTGTTTTTCATATAATTAATGTAATACTCTATTTTTTTTATATCAGCTTGAGTTAGAATTGGCTTTACTTGTAGCACTGGCTTTATACTATATATTGGTATAGTAGAAATTATAAAGTCAATTTCATCCAATTTAAGTTTTTCAAGCTCTAAATATGATACTGTATCGACTATATCAATTTCTCTAAAACTTTTTTGTATTCTGGCAGCCAATAACTGTGATGTACCTATTCCACTTGAACAAACAACAAATACTTTGAATGGTTTTATATTTCTCTCAACAGCTGCACCTATATGTAATGCTATATATCCAATTTCTTCTTCTGGAATTTTTACACCTAAATATTTATTAAATACAGTGCTGGCCATCCAAGCTACACCAAAAAATTCTGAATAATTTTCTTTAATTTCATTTAAAACTGGATTTCTCAAGGCTAAACCATATTTTAATCTGTTTATTGTTGGCCTTAAATGTAGTATAAGTCCATTTAATAGTTGTTCATCTTTTTCTAAATATGTACCTAATGACCTCTGTGCAATATCAATTATTTCCTTTGCCATCACAACAGACAAATCATCTTCTTTTATATTGTTTACTAAATTAAACACATCGTCCTTTTTATTTTGTTGCATTTTTGCTCCAAGTATATGTAGGAGAATATATATAACTTCTGATTTTGGGAATTTTACGTCAAAGGCCTTTTCTATATTTTTAGTAACCTCTAACGCAACATTAAATTCTTCCTTTTCCTTAATTTCATAAACTATATCTTGTGGTATATCTATATCATTACCTTCTTTTAACCTTTTGATAGATATTGCAATGTGAATTATAAGACTTATAAAAGCATCATCTGTAAATCTAACTCCCATTTTTTCTTCTGAATTTTCTACTATTTTTTCTAACAATTTATAATCTAAATCTACCAACTCTTTTAATTTTTCAATTGTTTTAAAATCTAATCTTGTTGTAATATTGTTAAATAAAATTTCTTCTAATTCCTTTTTATCTTTTTCACTTACAATCAAATGTGCTATTGCATTTCTAAAATTTTCTTCATTCCCAATTATTTGAATACCATAATTTGTCTTTTTAATGAGTTTAAGATTAAAATTCATTAACCATTTTTGTACATAATCAATATCTTTATGAATTGTAACTTTACTAACATACAGTTCTTGTGCAAGTTCTGCGATTGTTATATTTGATTTTTTCATTAATAACCTTTTTATAATATAATCTCTTCTGAACTCTGGAGTATATGGTTCTATAAAACCACTTCTAAATTTATAATTTTGTAGTAACTCTACTCGTTTTTCTTCATCAACTTTTATTCTTATCCCATATCTTGGCTTCTTTTCAAGATAAACTCCGTTATTAAATAGAATTTTTTCAACTTCCTTCAAATCATTTCTAACTGTTTTATTTGATACATTTAATTTTTCAGCAATTTCATCAATTGTTATATAAGACTCATTTGTTTCTAATAAAATTTCTACAATTTTATCTACTCTATCTTGGCTCATATTTATCCCCTTTTTACCACATTGAATATGGTAATACTTATTCAATTAATTTTATTTTATTTACATTTCTTAATTATATTATATTTCTAAAAATATAGTTTTTTCAATACATGTAGCCTATATTTATGTTTCCGCATTAATGTGGTAAATGTTTATTAATAACAAACAAAATAGTTTTATTATAAATATTCCAATTGAGTAGGAGCTGAATAATTATTTTATTCAGCGTCCTCTCACACCACCGTATGTACCGGCCTGGTATACGGCGGTTCGTTAGTTTCCATGCATTTTAGAATACTGTGAGATTAGGCTCTTATAGCCTAATTGATTGAAATATTCGTTAGTTAGAGTTGTTGATAGAATGTGACTGTTTGCTATATGCCAGTATCCTTTTCGGGTATTGGCATATATTTTTGCAAAATAAGGCCTCATTCCTAACTTTATCAGATTCCTTATCCTTGTTCTGACCTTTTTCCATAGTTTCCACTCACACATTCTTAATCTTCTTCTTATCCATTGGTCTAATTCTTCCATGTGTTTCTTCGCTTTTGCAAGTGAAAAGTAGTTTACCCATCCAATGATTATCGGATTGAGTTTATTAATTCTTTCCTCTGTACTTAAAGGATTTCTTCGACTCGTTATTTCTCTTATTTTGTTCTTGAACTTCTTTATGCTTTCTTCTGCTATCCTTATTTGAGATTTACCTCTCGTTAAATAGAATGAAAATCCAAGAAATTTCCTTTTCCATGGTCTATCAACTGCACTTTTGTTCCTATTTACTTTTAGTTTAAGGACTTTTTCAATATATTCAGTTATGTTCTCTTTGACTCTTTTAGCTGCTCTTTCACTTTTAACAAATATATTACAGTCATCTGCATATCTGCAGAATTTATGTCCTCTTCTTTCTAATTCTTTATCCAAGTCGTCAAGGATTATATTTGCTAAAAGTGGGCTTAATGGCCCTCCCTGCGGTGTTCCTTCTTCATTCTTTACTTTTATTCCATTTAACATAACTCCAGATGTTAGATAGGCTCTTATTAATTTTAAAACCCTCTTATCTTTAACTTTTCTTGCTACACGGCTCATCAAAATATCGTGATTTACTTTGTCAAAGAATTTCTCAAGGTCTAAGTCTACGACCCATCTATATCCTTCATTTATGTATTCATTTGCTTTCTTTACTGCATCTTTTGCACTTCTGTTTGGTCTGAAACCATAACTATTATTAGAAAAACCTTTATCAAATATTAGTGTTAATTCTTGGGCTATCGCCTGTTGTATTAATCTATCAAGTACAGTTGGTATACCAAGTAGTCGAATTCCTCCATTAGGCTTTGGAATCTCCACTCTTCTAACTGGTTGCGGTTTATATTCCCCTTGTAGTATTGCTAATTTTATTTCTGGCCACTCTTGTATTAGAAAGTTCCGAAGTTCATCGGTTGTCATTCCATCTACTCCATGGCTCCCTTTATTAGCAACTACTCTCTTATATGCTCTTTGCATATTTTCTCTTGAGAGTATTCTTTCCAAGGTTCCGTATTCTTGTGCACTGGTTTCTCCTTCTGAGACTGCCGGAGATACTCTATGCACTTCTTGTTTACCTTCGTGTTCCACACTATTATCAACAAGATAGCCTGTATATTCAGTTTTCTGCAATCTTTGAATATCTCTCGAAGTCTTCAAAATTCAAAACCTCAAAGCGTAAGTCCTTCCCACGATAACGCGTATTTCGTAGTACTATGACGTCTGCTGACTTCTAACAGTTCAGCTACCCATCACTGAGTAGGTTACCATTAGGAAAGTCCATTCCTTTAATGGTGTATCTGTTAGACCTCCCCGGGTAAGAGCGACCGCCTTCATCCCATATACTCGCCACATTTACTGTATGAGGTTCGGGTAGTGTTGGACTTTGTTTTGTTTAGCAAACTCGTCCGCCTCAAATCAGCCTCGTATGTGGTTCTTGTTCATCGAGCCAGGACTTTGCCTCCGGCTTCCTTCAGATTCCACCTCACGATGGACACCCTTGCCATTGGCTAATGGTTCCCACTACCAAGCCCATAGCGGACTTTCACCGCCAAGCTGTCGACCATGCCGGGCACACATAAAATAAGTGATATGGCAACCATATCACTTATTTGATAATTTAAGGGGAATGAAGTTATGTTTAAAAAAATTACTAACGCATGCGTTAAATTTGTTGAACGCTACTTGCCAGATGCCTTTATTTTTGCCATTTTACTCACAATTATTGTTTGCATTTTAGCAATCTTTAAAACTGGCAAATCAGCAATTGATTTAGTTACATTTTGGGGTAAGGGTTTCTGGAGTCTTCTATGGTTTTCAATGCAAATGGTTTTAATACTTGTAACTGGACATGCTCTGGCTCAGGCACCAATTATCAAAAAAGCATTAACAAAAATCGCAAGTATTTAAAAAAAAAGCTTAAGCGATACTATTAGTAACTTTTATATCTGCAATTGCCTGCTGGTTAAACTGGGGATTTGGTCTTGTTATTGGAGGACTCCTTGCAAAAGAGCTATCAAGAAAAGTTAAAGGAGTTGACTATAGACTTCTTATTGCAAGTGCTTATTCAGGCTTTGTAGTTTGGCATGGCGGTCTATCTGGTTCTATTCCACTTAAGGTTGTTGAAGCAGGTGGTAGATTAAAGGGGGTTCAATTTGATAGCATACCTTTATCTCAAACACTTTTTACAAACTTCAACCTTGCAATTTCAATTATACTAATATTAACACTACCTTTAATAAATTACTTTATGATTCCAGACAAGGATAAAACAATTGAATTTAAGCCAGAAGAAGAAAAGGAATTTGAAATTATAAAGGACAATTCATTTTCTTCTAAGCTTGAAAATAGCATGTTATTGACATTAATAATTTCTATTTTAGGTTTTGCATATATAATAAAATATTTTTCAAATGGCGGAAGTTTATCTCTTGATTCTGTAAATTTAATATTCCTATTTACAGGAATCCTACTACATAAAACTCCAATTAGATATATTAAAGCTGTAGATAATGCAATAAAGGGAACAGCAGGTATAGTTCTACAATTCCCATTCTACGGTGGCATTATGGGTATTATGGTTGAGTCTGGACTTGCATCAATAATAGCTAATTGGTTTGTAAGTATTTCTTCAGCAAAAACACTACCTCTTTTTACATTTTTAAGTGCTGGATTAATAAATCTTTTCATTCCGTCTGGTGGTGGTCAATGGGTTGCTCAAGGACCAATTATTGTTAAGGCCGCTCAATCTTTAAATTTTCCACTTGGAAAGGCTGTTATGGCTCTTGCATGGGGAGACGCATGGACAAACATGATTCAACCCTTCTGGGCACTTACTATAATATAACTTGCAAAGCTTGGAGCAAAGGATATAATGGGATATTGTTTGGTTGATTTGATTTATTCGGGTATAATAATTTGTTTGATTTTTATATTGTTATAAATATTAAGTTAACAAAAGGTGAATACCACCTTTTGTTAACTTTTTTTATCAATATCAAACTAAACCACTTTTCATCTTCTCTATCCAGTCTTACAAATATTGTTCTATAATTTATATTGAGTTTTTTCTAAACATATAATTTTAACTTCTCTTATTTTCTATTACAATAACTATAATAAATCCTATTTGTAATATTTTATAACGAAATTTCCATACTGCAATATATAAATTTCATTATTAAAGAGTTGAGAAACATCCCAATTCTTAAGCATAAGCTTGTATTTCTTTTTTTAAAAACTCTTCTATTTTATCTATCTCTTTTTGAGGATTTTCCCACCAATCTCTACTCCAAATTCTTATTATATTCCATCCTCTTGATTCTAAAAATCTCTGTCTATGAATATCCCTTTCTCTTGCAGATTTTGAACTGTGATAAGTTGCACCATCACATTCTATTCCCAATATATATCTTGATGTATTAGGGTCATAAATAGCTAAATCTATTTTATATCCCGATACACCAACCTGCGTATCTACACAATATCCTCTTTCAACTAAAGCGTCATAAACCTGCAGTTCAAAATCACTATCAAATGTCTTTTGAGTGCTTGGTGATAAATCTGAATCTAAAATGCTGTTTAAAATAGCATCAACCATCTCTTTATTTCCATTTGAAACTTCCCTTACATATTGTAAATATTTTTTTAGAAGTTTTGGACCATTATTTTTAGTTGAATCTACATTTAATTCTTCAGGTTCAATTGAAGTAACAACATATATTTTTTTCTTTGCTCTACTTATTGCTACATTTAATCTATTTTCTCCTCCATCCATAGATAGAGAACCAAAATGTGCTAAAATCTTACCATTTTCATTTGGTGCATACCCTATAGAGAATATAATTATATCCCTTTCATCACCTTGTACATTCTCTATATTCTTTATAAATAAACTCTTGTCCTCTCCATCTTCTAATCTATCTCTTTCCTTTAAAAGAAGCTGTTTAAAATACAAATCTTTAGATGCAACATTATCAAGCATTTCATCTATTAAGTCCCTTTGTGTAATATTAAAGGTTATTATTCCTATAGTTTCATTTTCTTTTCTATTTTTCAATATATCTCTAACCAATTCCACAACCTTTTCTGCTTCTTCTACATTAGTTTTCTTAATCCATCTTCCATTTACCTTTATTCTCTCTATCGGCTTAAACTTAGATATATCTGTTTTTTCTATATTAGGTGAAATTTTTAATCTTCCACCATAAAAAGCATAATTTGAAAAATTAATTAACTCTTGATATTTAGAACGATAATGGTAATTTAAATGAACAGAATCATATCTAACCTTAGCTAAATCTAACAAACTTTCCTCTTCTAATGCTGCTGCTACCTCTAAATCTTCATATTCTTCTTCATCATCAAATTTTAACTTAAATACAGATGTAGGTCTTAACTGTTTATCATCTCCTGCTATAACAGCTCTTTTACCTCTATATATTGTAGGTATTGCATTTTCAATAAACATTTGAGAAGCCTCATCAAATATAACAATATCAAATAATCCATTTACCAAAGGTAAAATTTCTGATGTAGTTTCTGGATTTAAAAGCCAGCATGGAAACAAATCAAATACTATGTCCTTAAATTCATCTGCATACTTTCTAATAGGCCAAAGCATCTTTTTCTTTTCTGCCTGTCTTTTAAACTCCTTATATCTACTTGAATTATTATTTACACTTTTTATAAAAATACTATTCCATTTCTCAATTATATGTTGTGCTATTAATTGTCTTTTATTTATCATATATTTTTTACTATCTTCTACTAAATCATAATATTTTTTATATAATGTAGTTTTTTCCTTATCTTGATTTTCTATTTTATTTATATTATATAAAATAAAATACTCTTCCATGTTATTTATTATTTTATAAGCATAATCTAAATCATTTGTTATTTCATATACAAAATCTAATATATTTTTTTCTTTATCTGAAATCCAATTTAATCTAGAAATAATTTCTCTATAATCTTCATATATACTCAAGCAATCTATTAATTTATTTATATATTCACTTAAATCTTTTAAATCATATATGCTTTTTATTAATTCTTCATATTCATTTTCCACTACTATATTTTTTATAAAGTCAAATTTATTTTTAAATGCATCTATCTTTTCTTTTCCATTTAAAAGAATTTTAAATATTTCTTGTCCTCTTTTTTCGTATTCCTTTTTATTCTCCATTTCTATTTTTTTATTTTTACTATAATTTAGCCAATAAATTAGACTCCACCATCTACCATCATTCAATTTAACTAAAAGTTCACCATTTATCTCTTTATTTATACCTTCACTTAAAGCGATTATATCCTCATCCAATACGTTTCCTTTGTCTTTATAAAAATTCAAAAGTTTCTCCTTAGACATTTCATCTAAATCTAATTTAATCTCTGAATTATTATACTTATTTTTTATGTTGTTTAATTTATCTACATAATTGTCTATGTCAAAACAATCTATATCTTCTTTCATTTTTAATATCATACTATTACAAAGATATCTTTTGTATTTAAAATAATCATCAATAATACCTTTTTTAAGTATATTTTCAACACTTGATTTTACATCATCATACTTATATTCTTCAATAAAACTGCACTCTTTAAATTTCCTAAATATTTCATATCTATCATCTTCCTTTGAAACTATCTTTTTAGACATTGAATACATTTTTTGTAATGTTAATCCAAATTCTCTTTCCATGTGAAGAAAATCTCCAAGCTCCTCCAGTTTCAAAATATTATTATCTACTTTTTTAGAATATGTTTTTATTTCATTCAATGTTTTTGTATTATTAACCTCTATGTTTTCTAAAACATTTTTAACTTTTTCATAAAAATCCTTTTTGTCTTTATTAGAATCATGTAAAAGAACAACCTTTGAATTTATTTTAGATAACCTATTATATATAACATCAAGTGCGGCCCTTTTTTCTGAAACCATTAAAACCCTTTTCCCTTTAGATAAGGCATCTGAAATTATACTTGCAATGGTTTGAGATTTACCTGTACCAGGTGGACCATAAATTACAAGTTGTTTTGTTGAATCAGTCATCTTAACTGCCTTTTCTTGACTAAAATCTAATTCTGTTAAAAAATAAAAATCTTCTTCTTTTATTTTTTCAAATTCATCGTTAAATAAATCACTAGTATCTTCATTATCTCTTATATCTTCATTAATCAATAGCTTTTTAACCAACTCATTTTCTTTATTAGTTTTTTCTAATCTTAAATAATCATCATATATTGAATTTGCTACGGGAAAACGACCTAATATCAAATATGGCTTTACAACCAATTCTCCTATCCCATAATTAATTACAGTATCTGACTTTGTTTCGATAAATTTTTGAACATTTGTATCTTCTGGCATTTTTAGTTCTACACCTATTTTATCTAAATACTCAACAATATTCTTAAAATCATTAAACCCTAAATCTGACAATTCCTCAAATTCATTTTCTACTTCTTCATTTAATTGTACACCATTAAACTTAGAAAATGCCAATAAAAATACTTTATTTATCATCACATTCTGCTCTAAAATATTTTCTAAAAACCATTCATCTCCTATTTTGTTTATCTTTACAGGGAACAACAAAAGTGGAGCCTTTACAAATGTTTTGTCCTTTAAATACCCTTCTACAAATGGATATCCAACATACATTTCATATCTACCTGTTTCCTTTTCAGTAGATAATATTTCCTTATTTAAATAATTTAATGAATTTGAATAATCTATTATTGTTTCTACTATAGATTCTATCCTTAGCTTTTCCTTTTGCAATTTTTCTTGATATTTAATTTCTATCTTTTGTTTTTCTTCTATTTTTTCTTTATCTTCTATTTGTAACTTTATTATTGCTTCCTTCATTTGATTTTCTATATTTTTTTGCAAACTAGATATCTGTTGACTTTGCCATTTATAAGGGTCAATTATAAGCTTAATTCTTCCTTTACTTCTAGAAAACAGATATTTTAAAATATCTTTATCTATATTATCTTGAAATTTTTTAAATAAAAACAAATCAAACGAGTTCTTTTTATATAATTTTTTCATTACAAGACTTCTGTTTTTACCGCTTAAATTAATTAATCTTTCTTTATATTTTTTAAATATCTCTTGCACATTATCACCTTCTATAATTTTCTATTTATTGCATTATATACAATATTATTGTATTAAAAAAACATTTAAATCTCAACAGGTAAATCTATAGTACATTGTATATTATATTCATATATTAAAATTTAAAATGCATACTAAAAAAAGGAGTTGTTAGATATATTTTCTTACAACTCCACATTTAAATTACATATAGATTTGGTAATAAATATTTTCTAATACCTCATGTTCTATGACAAACAAATCAATTTTCCTTCTAATAATTTTGCTATATCCATACTACAAGTTGTAAAAATCACCTGATGCTTCTTTGCAAATTCCTTTATAAGCTCTGCTGCCTTTTGTTTTCTATCTTCATCTAAATCTACTAAGCAGTCATCTAAAACTATAAAAGTTTCATTGTCAAACATATTTTCAATCAGTGCAAACTTAAGTGCAAGGGCAACAGTATCGTATGTTCCTGTTGACAATAAGTCTATTGATAGATTAGATGTATCATTTCCTATTTCAAACTCCAATGATTCATTAAAGTCCTTAACCTTATACTTATTTCCTGTTATATATGCTAAATACTTATTAAAGCTATCTACAATTGGATCAAAGGTATTACTATTTATATCATCTAATGTTTCATCTATTAATTTCTTTAATTTAATTAAATTTTTTGCCTTCTTTAGATAGTTTTTATAGTTTTCCTCATATATCTTTATCTCTTCCTCAAGATCCTTACTTGACTTTTTGTTTTGAAGTTCAATCTCTATCGTATAGTACTGCTGTTGTAGTTTTCCTCTCTCATTAAACAAACTCTGTTCCTTCTCCTTAATATCATTCAAATACTCATTAAACTCCATAACCGAAGTAAACCCTTCAGGAAGTGGTTTTAATTTATCAAGTTCCTTATCTAATAATTTTATTTCTGACATAATATCTACTAATCTATTAAATAACTCCTCAGGTGTTTTATACTTATTCTCCCATTCCTTTATAGTTGACTCTATATTTTTTATCTCGGCTAATATTGTGATCTTCTTATTTTCTAATTCCATCTTCTCTTTTCTTATCTCTGCTATTGACCTTGATAGAGTAACAACCCCAATTTCAGCAAGCTTCTTTTCTAATTCATCCACTGTATCTTCACCTAAAACAATCTGTATCTCCTTCTTTTTATTCACTATTTCTATACTTAAATAATTTCTCTTTGTTGCAATCTCCCTTGCCTCATCAACATCCTTAACCCCAAACTTTTCTAAAATACCTGCATAATCACTCTTTAATTTTACATACTCTTCCCTTATCTTTTCTACGTCAAAATCCTTAAGTTTTATCTCAAAATCAAAATCATCTGTTTCAACCTTTGCATATCCCTTTGCAGTTGCCTGAACCGACTCTTCTACTCTGCTTTTTTCCTCTAAATCCTTTGTTAAATATATAGGCTTTCTATTTTTTATATTTATACTTACTGTAAACTCACCTAAATTTATTTGGTTTTCTAACCTTTCTATATCTCTTTTTATCTTTTCAAGTCCTCTAACATCCTGTTCTGAAATCTCCTTTAATTCATCAAGCTTCTTTTTTAAATCCTCTACTTGTTCAAGTTTTTCCTTTACCTGCTTTAACTTCTTTTCTATCTCTTCTTTTTCCTTTGCCTTTAGGTTTTGTTCCTCTTCCTTTATTAGATTTTTAATATTCTCTTCAACCACCGCCAATTCTTTTTTCTTATCATCTAATTTAGTTTGATACTGTGGCCAAATTTTTTGAACCTCAATTAGCTTATCGTATTCAGCTTTTAGCCTATCCTTTTTAGGTTCAATCGCTGCCCTTTGTAATGCATCCTTCTCAAAGGCCCTTAGCTCATCTAACTCGCTTTTGACAACAGTATATTCCTTTTCTAACTCCTTTAACCTCTTTAAAACTTCGTCCCTGTCGTCCTCTATATTTATTACTTCCTCAAGCTCTAACTTTGCCTTTTCTTTGTTATAATAACTTCCTAAGATTAATCCAACATTTTTAACATACGGATTATTTATTCCCCTATTATTAAGAGGTGCTTCTCTATCCATATCCCAGCTATTTGTCAATTCCTTGATTTCATTATCTATATTAGCCTTTAGATCCTCTATAGATACACCATCAAGTTCAAGGGTTGATGTACTTACAAATTCAAATATAGAATTTCTTATATCTTTATCCTCAGCAATTTTTTGTATAGATTCTTTAAAATCCCTCTGCCTTTGAAATACAAGCTTATTATATGTTGCCTCCCCTTGGGAGAAAATTTTGAGTATCTCTTCCTTTATCCTTTTTTCATCTGATATTTTTGTTCCCTTTATTTCTAAATAAGATGATGGATTTTTATCAGACCACTTTTTACTTATTTTTAAGTCAACCCCATCATTTTCAATCTCTAAAAAAGATTCCGCAAAATCACCATTTGGATAAGGGAAAAACAGCTTCTTAAACTCCTTATCCTCCTTACTTCTACTTCCTAATTTTGCATCCTTAAAGATTGTGTTTGAAATTGCCTCAACAATTGTACTCTTTCCTGCCTCATTTTTACCATACACTACATTTAGGCCATCAGAAAACTCAACCTTCTTATCCCTCAAACCAGCAAACTGTCTACATTCTACCTTCTTTAGCTTCATTTTTTCACCTCCATTATCTTTTCATAGGCAAGTTCTAAAAGTTCTTTATCGTCTATTTTGCTTAAAATTCTATGTGGAAGTGAACCTATTGAAAACTCTTTATCTATCTGGCTCTTATCAAATTTCTTTCTTATATTATCGCTGTATTCAAAATAAAAGAGCTTCTTTGATAGGTCATCAAAGCACTTTTTTCTTTCATCACTATAATCGCCTTCAATACTTCCTGAAAAAGAAACTCTTACAATCTTAAACTTAGGATTGTCCTCTAAAAGCTTGTTTTTATAATCCTCAAGCTCCTTATATGAGTTAATTATGCATTTATCATCTACAAACCTGTATGTACCTGTTTTAACCTTTGCTGCACTAAAATTCCCTTTGTCCACCACATCTACAACCCAGGCATACCCCTCGTGTCTACAATCAAGTCCATCTGGTTCTGGAGTACCTGGGATTAGAAGCTTTTGATTTTTAACCTCATCTACAAAGGGATAGTTTATATGCATATGACCTACAACAGCCATATCTACTCCTAAAGAATTTATTTCATCAATACTCATACTGAAATATTCATCCTTCATATCTGGTGAAATACCCTTTATTGAACCGTGGGCAACAAGTATGTTGAAGGCATCCTTGTCAAAATCCCTATGCTCTTTTATCCAGTCAAGCCTATTTTCCTTTGAGTGTTTTAAATCGCAATATGCAGGATATAGAACAACCTTTTCATCGTTTATTTCAAGTTCATAGGGTTTATACTCATTTAAAAGTATTATATTTGTATCCTTTATGCTGTTTATAAAGGTTACCCAAAAGTTTGTAACATTGAAAAAGTCGTGATTTCCTGGAAGAATTGCAACATATTCACCGTGGAATTTCTTTAGTATAGATATGATTTCATCTATGTATTTTCTATTTGTATCTGCTGCACTTTCAAAAAGGTCCCCTGCAATTAAAAATAGACTGCAACCTCTTTCATTTGCTATGTTAACCATATTCTCTAATGCTCTAAACCTTGCCTCCTGAAGTTCTCTACTTACATTATCAATATAGTTTTTGAACTTCATACCAATATGCAGGTCTGAAGTTGCTAAAAAACTAAATCCCATCTAATCATCCCCTTTTACTATAGTCTTTTTACAAATAAATACAATAATACATATATCATACTATAATCAATCTTATCACTTTAAAAATTGTTACGCAAAGGTAATTTATTGACAATATATGACACAAAGGTGACCGTCAAAGACAGTCCCCTTTAAACTATATTTTTCTCAAAATAACGCTAAACCAGATTTCATCCTCTCTTCCTTGTCTTACGTCTTTTGTTATGAGTGTTTCAACTATCTCAAAATATTGGTGATTATTTATTAGCTCTCTAAATGACTTCTCTTCATAAAAATTAAAAAACCTACCATTTCTAAATTCCTCTTTATCTCCATACTTAAAGGATGCAAATAAAATACCATTTGGTTTTAAAGCCCTTGAGATTTTGTATAATATATCGTCTATCTCTTTCCTTGATACGTGTAGTAAAGAAGCACAAGCCCAAATAGCATCAAACTCATTTTCATAATCCAATTCGTTAAAAGTTTTATGTACTGTTTTTCTACCTGTTAACTCACTTGATAATCTAACCATTTCTATTGACGCGTCTAATGCAACTACATCATAACCATTATCCAAAAAATGCTTTGCATCTCTCCCAGAGCCGCATCCTAAATCAAGTATCTTGGCTCCTTTTTCTAAATATTTTAGAAAAAAATCATATAGCTTCTGCATATCCACATCCTTGGTATTAATATAAAAATCTAATGCATTTTTATTGTAATATTCTATTGTTTCATTCATTTTTAAATCTCTCCTTATAATATCTAATTGTTCTATAATCTACTGCATCCTTAAAATGTTTAATAAATGCTTTATTATCTAAATAAACATTTAAGTCATCAACCAAGCAAAAGTATTCTCCATCCCTATAGAAAAATTCTGGATTTGTTTTTGCTAAAAATTTTTCTGGATTTTCTCTTGAAAGCTTTAAATACTCCTTCTTCCCCCAACTTTTATAATTTGCTGTACCTTTATCCTTAAGCATATCAACAGCATTTGAGGGATTAGAATAAAATTCCCTAAAGCTATTGTATATATCATCTTCAGACAGTTTAAATTTTATATTACCTTGATTATAGAAGGCAAGAAGTACTGGCATTTTATAACTTTTTGACATCGATGTTTTTTCTATAAAATTTATAAATTTATGTGCAAGTGTACCATAAATTTTTTCTTCATCTTCATCAAGTTCATTATTTTTATGTAGAAACTCAATATAATCATTTAGTATATTTATTTTAGAAGCTTTTTTCATATTAGAATATATTGCATCATCAATGTATTTATAAAAATCGTGTCTCAATGGCTTATACCCTAAAAATTCCTTTATTCTCAAGTATTCATTAAGAATTATCTCTTCGATACCCATCAAATCATTAGCCTGCTTTTTAAAAATATCTATTATTCTAAAATCAAAATCTACAATACATCCATCTGGAAAATCTTCTTCCTTAACAACATATTTACTTTTTCTTATTCTTTCTATGTCATAGTCTGAACCACTTAAGAAAAATGGAATTAAATTTGCCTTTTTATAGTTTCCTATAAAATCTAAAACAGTTAAATAATTTTTATTCTTTGATTTTCTTAAACCTCTCCCCAATTGCTGTAAAAACACAGTTGGAGACTCTGTAGGTCTTAGAAACATTACCATATCAATATCAGGTATGTCTACTCCTTCATTAAACATATCAACAACAAAAATAACCTTTATTTCTCCTTCTTTTAATTTTTCTATTGCCTTATCTCTTTCCAACGAAAAGTCTCCCTTTTCACCACTATACACAGCACAGGACTTTATTTTATTTTCATTAAAGTATTCTGCCATATATTCAGCGTGTCTTTTTGAGGAACAGAAGGCTATTGTCCTCTGTTTATCAAATTTTAAGTAGTTTTTTAATATCAAATCAGCCCTTTTATTTAACATTAAAACTTCTTCTAATTTTTCTTCGTTATATTTTCCATTTATAACTGGAATATTTGAAAAGTCTGTTTCATCATATATGCCATAATAATGAAAAGGAACAAGATACCCTTTGTTTATTGCATCCTTTAACCTTAATTCATAAACAACATTATAGTCACATAGTTCAAATATATCCTTATTATCCAGTCTCTCTGGTGTTGCTGTAAGACCTAATAAGAATTTAGGTTCAAAATATTTAATTATATTCATATACCTTGAAGATACAGCGTGATGAAATTCATCTATTACAATATAATCAAAGAAATTTTTATCAAAATACTCATCACTTAAATATTCTTCTTTACCAAGTGTTTGAACAGATGCAAATAATATCTCGCAATCTAAATCCTTAACTTCAGCATTAAAAAATCCTATTTTATCCTTCGTCCTAACATTTTTAAAGGACTCAGCGGCTTGTTTCAATATTTCTTCTCTATGTGCAACAAATAATACCCTTTTAAATTCTAAAGAATCAAAAGCAGCTAAATATGTTTTTCCTATACCCGTTGCAGCTACAACAAGTCCCTTGTTAAATCCCTCTAATCTACTTCTTTTTAGTTCATACAAAGCTTCTATCTGTGCACCTTTAGGTCTAAAAAGATTAATTACATTTTTGTACTCTTTATTTTCATCAAAAACAAACTTTGGCTTTTTCCATTCTATACTATATTTTTTTAATAAGTCATCATCCACCCTCAATGAATTCTCTTCAAATATTCTAAAAAATTCACTTTTAAATTCTTGAAAATCCTCTGGATTTGTTGTTTTTTCTATCCTATAATTCCATTCTACACCCATTGTTAATGCTGATTCTGACAAGTTAGATGAACCTATAAATATGTCTCCCCCATTATTATAATCAAAAATATATGCCTTAGGATGAAACGATATATTTTCTTCATTATAAAATCTTATATCAGCATAGTCCCCTAACCTGTCTTTTAAAAGATATATAGCTGACGGTTGAGTTATATTTAAATACCTTCCTGTTATTATTCTAATTTTTGCTCCTCTATTTTTCGCAAAAATTAAATCATCTAAAATAAGTCTAACTCCTGATTCCATTAAGAATGATACAATAATATTTATTTCATTGGCTCTACCAAATGCTTTTTTAAGTTCTGTTAAAAAAACATCACTACAACCTGTAAAACATTTTTTTAAATCTATTCCCTGATTTAATTGAAGCCTTTTATACAATTCTTCAATTTTTCTATATACATCCCCTATATCTTTATATTCTATATCCTTCAATCCTCTGTTTAGTAATTCTAACTTTTCAACACCCATAATTATCTGCCTTTCTTTTGTTTTATAATTATATTTTCTTCTTTTTTATAGAAAATCCTTTATAAAAAATTATATTTTATCATAATAAATGTTTCAAGGCAGCCTTGCGGCTGCCTATCCATTACAACAATATTAATGATGCAATATAGACTGATATTATTGTTACTATACCCATAAGTAGAGTTACAACTGTTTGTGTCTTGTAGGCTGTTTTTACATCCATTCCACCAAATTGAGATACAACCCAGAAGTAGCTGTCATTTGCGTGGCTTACAGTCATTGCACCTGCTCCTATTGCCATAACCACAAGAACTCTTGCAACTTCAGAAGTAAATCCGAGTGTTGGAAGTAGTGGAAGCATAAGTGCTGATGTTGTTAATAGTGAAACTGTTGATGAACCCTGTGCTGTCTTTATTGCCGCTGCAATTATAAATGGAAGGATTATACCTATGTTTAGGCCTGCTAATGTTTGTCCTAAATATTCGCCTACCTTTATCTCCTTTATAACATTTCCAAGCGAACCACCTGCAGCTGTTATTATTAAAATCATTGCTGAGTCCTTCATAGCCTCCTGTATCCATTTATTCTTTGTTTCCTTATCTACATTTGGTATCAACAAGAAGGCAAAGAACATACCAATTAATAGTGCATTAACAGGAGTTCCAAGGAAAACAAATAGTTTAAATATAAGTCCTTTGCCAAATGGATCTCCTGGGAACTTTGCAATTGAACCTAATGCCATTAAAATTATTGGAACAACTATTGGTGCGAAGGATTTCCAAGCACTTGGGAGCTTGCCATAGTTTTTCATAACCTCTTCATAGCTAACATCATCTGTAATATTTAAACTATATTTTGATGCAACCTTATTAGCATACACATTACCTACAATTAATGCAGGAATAGAAAGAATAAGACCAAAAACAATAACAAGAAGAATATTAGTTAGCTCTAAATTTGAAGCTGCTGCAATTGGTCCTGGTGTTGGTGGAACTAAAACGTGTGTTGCATATAAACCTGTGGAAAGTGCAATTGACATAGCAACTAAAGAGGTCTTTGTCTTTTTAGCAAGTGCCTTATTAAGTGGGGTTAAAATTACAAAACCACTATCACAGAATACAGGAATTGAAACAATATAACCTATAATGCTCATTGCTAAAGTTGGCCTCTTTTCTCCAACAAGCTTTATAACTGTCTCTGCCATTTTAATTGCCGCACCTGATTTTTCAAGAATTGTTCCAATTATTACACCAGCTATAATTACTATACCTATATTGGTTAAGGTATTTCCAAACCCCTGTGTAATTATTGTTGTGATTTTATCGTAGGGTAATTTTGCAGCAAAGGCAAGTAAATAAGAAGCAAATATAAGAGCTAAAAATGGATTGAGTTTAAACTTTGAAGTTGTAACTACTATAAAAACAATGGCAAGTAAAAGAACAAATACTAAATATGGACCTGACATAAATCCCCCTCCTTATATTTTTTAAGCCTTAAAGGCTTTTATACACCTAAATACCCTCTCTGAAATATTTTGAATTAATATTGGTGCCTCCTTTACAGCATCATCTAATGCCATCGGCTTATCTAAAATGGAAAATACACTTGTAACCCCCATATCATAAAGTGCATCAACATCCTCAACCGCACCTGCAATAACAATTAAAGGTTTATTATATTTTTTACAGAGCTTTGCTACACCATATATCGTTTTCCCATAGGCTGTTTGGGCATCTACTTTACCTTCTCCAGATACAACAATATCTGCTCCCTTTACTTTTTCTTCAAGGTTTAAAACATCCATAACTATATCAACACCGCTTTTTAATTTTGCATTTAAAAAGGCAAGAAGTCCTGCACCAAGCCCACCCGCTGCCCCTGCACCAGGGTAGTTTATTATCTCTTTATTAAATGTTTTTTCAAGTAGCATTCCAAAATGGCTCAAATTTTTCTCAAGTATTTCAACTACTTCCTCTGTTGCCCCCTTTTGAGGTCCGTATACTCTACTTGCACCATTTTCACCAATCAAAGGATTTTTTACATCGCAAGCAACAATAAATTCACTTTCATATATCCTTTTATCTATTTTAGATGTATCTATATAACATACCTTCCCAAGCTCTCCTCCACCAAATCCTATTTCATTCCCAAGCGAGTCGAAAAATTTTACTCCAAGTGCCATTGCCATACCAGCACCTGCATCGTTTGTAGCACTTCCACCAATGCCGATTATAAATTTTCTGCACCCTTTATCTAATGCATCTAAAATCAGTTGGCCTGTTCCATAGGTTGTTGTAAAAAGTGGATTTCTTTCATATTCCTTTAAAAGATAAAGTCCCGATGCTGCGGCCATTTCTATAACTGCTGTCTTGCCATCACCTAATATCCCATAAAAGCTTAGTATTTGCCTATAAATAGGATCTCTTACAATAGTTTTTATTATATTTCCTCCTGTGGCATCTACTAATGATTCAACAGTCCCCTCTCCTCCATCTGCCATTGGGACATTTTCTATATCTACATCATTAAAAACCTTTTTTATTCCTATCTCTATGTTTTTACATACTTCCATTGCTGAAAGACTTCCCTTAAATTTGTCTGGAGCAATTAATACCCTCATATAACCACCACCTATATTAATTCTATTACTCTTTATAAGACTATAAAATGTAAAAATTATATAATTTTTTGAGGATTTAAAATTTATTTTTTGTACCAAAAAAACAAATATCCCTATGAGTGGGATATTTGTTTTAAAGCTATATAAAAATATATTTTCATACATTCGAAGGGATCCTTTATATTTACATTGCACATTTTTTCTATTTTGTCGAGTCTATATTTTATTGTATTTGTATGCACATAAAGCCTTGCTGCCGTTTCCTTTATATTCATACCTGTTTCAAAGTAAACCTTTAAAGTAGTCAGAAGTTCCACATTTTTGTTTAAATCAAAACAGTTCGTCTTAAGTTCATTTATGTATAGCTTTTTTATATATTCAGGAACTTCATCTAAGATTAGATAAAGTAAAGAGTCCTTATAGTATAATATTTCCTCATTTAATATTCTTCCTATTTTAATAAGCTTATTGGCTATAGTAAAGGAGATATAATAATCCTCTACATCTTGACATTCATTCCCTATTCCGATGTTAAACTTAAGTTTGTATTTATTATATATTTCCTTTTGAATACCCCTACTTAAATCTAAGGGGTTTTCATTTTGAGTTATTATAACAAACCTATCCTCTGAAATGTTGTATATTATATCTTTTTTAGAAAGTTTTAACTTAATATCGTCTATAATGCTCTGCTTAATTTGTTGTACGTCAAATTCATTAAGAGAATTTGCGTTAATATAACTATTAAAGGTTATTATATCAAGTACAATAATGTATCTTTTTGTTTTTAAATTAAAACCTACAATCTCTGCTCTATGTTTTAAAACAGAAAGCTCCTCCTTCTCAAAGGTCTGCTTTTTAAAGAGCTCCTTTGTAAAGTTTTCGATGGCTCTTAATTGAAAGGTTTGAAATTTGTTGTTTTCATATTCTTGAACCATAAGCTCCACAAGCTCTTTTATAATCTTACCAAAGCCTAATACCTCATTAGGCTCTCCTGTAATTCCAACAACACCGATAACCTCTTCATTATTAAATATGGGGATATTTATTCCTTTTTTGCTTCCTTTATATAAATGTTTATTATCATCGCATATTATTACTTCCTTTTTAAAAGTTGCAGCCTCCCTGGCACCTTCGTGAAGGGTTCCAATTCTTTCCTCATCACCCGACGCAATTATTATTCCATTTATATCTATTATATTTATATTTTTACCCAATATATACATTAATCTATTTACTATTTTTTGGTAATCTTCCTTAGAAAGCATTATTGTTCCCCCTCTAAAAAATAAATAGTAAAATAAGGCGGTAATATTTGCCTTATTCTACTATTATAATATAATCCCCTTTGAAATTGTGTAAATTTTTTAGAAATTAATCATTATGCTTAACAGGTATATAAGGTATTATCTCTCTTGCAAGGTTTTGAATTGGTAGTGATTGTAATATAACCTTGCCTGGGCCTCTTAATTCTGTTAGGAATAGTCCTTCTCCTCCAAAGAATACATTTTTAAAGCCCTTTACTGTTACAATATCATAGCTAACGGATGGTTCAAAGGCTGCAACGTGGCCTGTATCAACCTTTAGGATTTCACCTGGGGCAAGATTGTATTCTACTGCCTCTCCATCTATTTCAAGGAAGCAAATACCCGGTCCTGTTATTTTTTGTAGAATAAAGCCTTCTCCTCCAAAGAAACCTGCTCCAAGCCTTTTGTTGAATATAACATCAAGATTTATAGAGCTTTCTCCACACAAAAATGCGTGCTTTTGACAAATAATTGACTGCCCTGGTGATAGGTTTAAAGGAACAATTTTCCCGGGAAATGATGACGAAAAAGCTATTTCTGTGTTGTCTCTTTTGCTTGTATATCTTGTCAAAAATACTGATTCACCACCAAAGGCACGAGCAAGGCCCTTGAAAAGTCCACCCTCCATATTAGTTGACATATCAATGCCATCACTCATCCAGGACATTCCGCCAGATTCTGTCATTATTGTTTCTCCCCTATCTAAGTTTAAAATTACAACTGGCAAGCCTTCACCTATAACCCTATATCTCATAATTTCCACCTCATTAATATTTATTAATTTTATTCTACTAAAATTATCTTTTAATATGGTAAAAATATGGTTAATTTTATTCGCAGATAAATCTATAATTACAAAGGTAGCAGTTTCCACATCTATCGTAATTACTTAATTCCCTGTTTGTTTCCATAAAGTTAAATACTTCTACAATATCATTTATACCATTTTGTATATCTTCATCCTTTATATCCATTTCTATATATTCACCTGTATCAAGAAGATATAGATACATCTTCTCAATATCTATATTGTATATTTTGTCTACTGCAAATCTATAGGCAATAAATTGAGGAAGGTAATGATTTTTTATTTTCTCTTTATCCTCTTCGCTATTAACCTTGTTTGTTTTGTAGTCGATAACAACTGCCTTTTTAGTATCACCAATTTGATATACGTCTAATCTGTCAATTATTCCCATTAAAATAATATCTTTATTTGGAAGAGGTACTCTAAAGTTAAACTCTTGATGGGAGAATAACTTTTCTCCATTTATTTTTATACTTTTTTCTATTTTTTCATAGTTTTGTACCATTGTTTTTATTTTTTCTTTTTGTTCATTTGAAATTTCGTATAACTCTCTATTTATCCTATCTTCAATATCTACTTTATAACCCTTTGATACATCCTCAAGGATGCTGTGAACAAATTTTCCAACCTCTGCTGCGTTTATGTTTTTTACTATTTCTGCTTCATTTTGTTCATCTTCATCTTCTTTTTTATTTAAAAAATCAATATCCAATAAGCCTTCGTCTATTTTTGCAACATATCTAAAGAAGTATCTTCTTGGGCAATCCTTATATAGCATATACCTTGATATGCTGAATATTGATTTTGGTATGTAATCAATTTTTGTGTTGATATTTTCTAAAGCATTATTAATATCAAAGATGTCTTCTTCATAATTATTTTCTTCTTTTTCCTTTTTATAGTCCTTAAATGTACTTGTTTCTTCAACATACCTCTCAAAATTTATTCCACAATCTACCAAATAATTTATCAATGTTTTTTCGCTTTTTTTCCTAACTGCACTTAAGGACAAATATCTTATTGCCCTTGTTACACCAACATAAAATATTCTTATTTCTTCCTTCTTTTCTTCCTCTTTTCGTTTTTCTTCTACGTATTTGTATAAACCATCCTTTTTTATTGCATCGTGGTTTATTACTATACCATATCTTCCCTTTTCATCATTAAATTTATCATAAACAAACCTATTCCTATTGCTTTTTTCAATTTGATAATCAATGGAAGGAATAAATACCGCCTCAAATTCAAGTCCCTTTGATGCGTGTATTGTCATTATCTTTACTGCATTGCTGTTTTCTGTATCTAAAAAGGCCTGCCCCTCTTTTTGGGATACTTCTATTAGGTTTTCTAAATAATCAACAAACTCAATTGATGAATAGATTCCCTTTCTATCAAACTCCTCTGCAATCTCTAAAAACTTTTCAAAGTTTCTATACTTTTGTACTCCATCCTCCTGAAGAAGAAGTATCTCCTTTATTTTTAGTTCCATATCTAACTTCTTTAAGAAACTTGATACACTGTATAAAGGAGCCTCTTCCTTAAGTTCAAAGAGCCTTTTTACCTTGTCATTATAATTTTGTGCTGAGCTTATATATTTATTTTCATTTATTATATTATATACATCTAATACCTCATTATCTGAAAGTCCCACAAAGGGGCTTCTTAATACACCAAGAAGAGAGAGCTTATCCTCATATCTATATATAAACCTTACTATGTTTATTAAATCCCTAATCTCCTGTCTTTCAAAATATCCTATTCCTCCAAGAATTGTATAGGGTATCTGCCTCTTCTTTAGGGAGTTTTCAAATTCCAATACTCCACTTCTTCCTCTAAATAAAATTGCGATGTCCTTATATTCTATTCCCTTTTCTTTTAATTCTAATATTTTTTCTGCAACGTATTCTGCTTCATTTCTCCTCTTTTCATCTTTGTCCTCTTTTTCTAAAAAAAACTTAAGCTCTTCTACTTCTACCCTTCTTTCCTTTAGCTGTTTTGTATCAAAATTTGTTTTCTCTTCCGTTTCTAATATACAAAAATCAAAACCTGCCTCACCCTTTACACCATTTGAAACATTTGAAGGTTCATAGGCATCCATTAAATTTTCAAACATATTATTTATAATATCAACAATTTTGTCGTGGCTTCTGTAGTTTGTTGAAAGGTTTAGCTTTTCTCCACCTGAATTTTTAATTTTATCTGTAACATCCTCAAATACTTTATAATTTGCACCTCTAAAAAGATAAATTGACTGCTTTATATCTCCAACAACAAATAGTTTACCATCTTTTATTTTATTTCCTTCTTCTGTTAGGTAGCTTAATATCTTTAGTTGAACATCGTTTGTATCCTGAAACTCATCCACAAGATAGTATTTATATCTTTCCTTTATCCTATTTCTAACTTCCTCCACTTCAAGTATCTGAAGGGTGTATTTTTCAAGGTCATTAAAATCTAATACTCCAAGACTTTTCTTTTCTTCTGAATACTTTTTATCTACAGAATCCACCAAGTCCATAACAAGATGGATTATAATTTGTAGTTTTTCTAAATCTTCCTCATCTGTATTATTAGATTTCCTTCCCCTTTTTTTCTCCTCCTTAGGATTAAGTTCGTTAAACCTATTTATATTATTCTCTGTAAATTTCTTTGCCTCCTCTATGCTGTCTCCCTTTGTCTTTATTTCTTTATATAAATGCTTTACATCCTCTATTATTTTCTTTTTACTTAAATAATCAACCCCTAAAATTTCTGCAACCGTTTCAAATTTATCTCTATATTCAGAGTTATTTACAAACTCATCAAGTACTTCATCGGCTATTCTGTTAAGTAAAGTTAATGTGTCAACCTCTTCAACAATTTTATACATAGGCTCAATGCCAACAATATAATAATTTTCCTTTACAAGCGTATCGCAGAAGCTGTGAAAGGTTGATATGTTGGCAAGAGGCAGTTCTTCTTTTATTTTTCTTAAAGCGTCTCTTTTTTTGCTGTCCTTTTCCTGCTCTATAAACTTATTTACTAAATCTATAACCCTCTCCTTCATCTCAAGGGCTGCCTTTTTAGTAAAAGTTATTGCAACAATATCGTCAACATTGGCACCCCCCTCAAGAAGAAGCCTTAAAAACCTTCTTGTTAAAACCCTTGTTTTACCAGAACCTGCCCCAGCGTGTAGTGCAATGTTTTTACTTATATCAAGGGCTCTTGCCTGTTCATCATTAACCCCATACACATTCTTTATATATTCTATGTTCATATTTCCACCTCACATTTATTTAAGAGCCTTAATTTATTGTATCTGCAGACATCTTCATAATCACAGCTTAAATTAAAGGCACTTTGTACTTCACATATCTTAGGAAGCGTAAATACTGCCCTTTTGATTTTTTCTATACTTTCTTTAATATAGTTTTGGGTTATGTGGGTTATAACGACATCAAAGTTTTCCTTTGCAACAGTTGTTCTATTCCAAGCTTTTTTGCTAACTATTTCAAAGTCATTATTATGCTCTTCTATGATAATACCGCTTAGCTTTTTCTTGTTTTCATCTAAAGTTTTATTTATATCATAATATAACAATCCAACACATTCTGGCTTTATTTCTAATTCCTCTTCTAAAATACTGTTTACTACATAATAGTACAGCACCACCTGTATAGCCTCTCCCTTTAACATATCTCCTAAGGACTTTGCATTAGATATCTTATAGTCCTGTATTATGTATCTTCCTGTTGGTTTGTCTCCATTATACTCCATATCAACTCTATCTATTCTTCCCTTTATCTTTATTCCTTCAATTAAGTTATCTAATTCGAACTCCTTTTCTATAAGATATGGTCTAAATTTGATTTCATTTTTATATTTCACATCAATATCAATAAAGCCCTTTATGTTTTCAAGAAGCTGTTCCCTTGTTATATCTGTATAGTTATCCTCTAATACCAAACCAAAGTTTTTAAAGGCTTCCTTTGTAAGTTCTTCTATTTTATCCTCCTTATATTCAAGTTCTTTTTCTATATAATCCTTATAGTAGTTTTCAAGCACATAGTGATATATGTTTCCAAAGTTTAAATTTGAATAAACATCATCTTCCCATTTTCTTATGTTAAGTACATCCTCTATAAAATACCTAAATGGACATTTGTTATAGGACATAATCTTAGAGGCACTAAATACATCCCTCCTATTGCTGTCCTTCATTTTATCTATATCAACAAGTCCATCATACTCTGTAAACTTATCGTCATTTCTCTTTTCCTCTACCTGAATTGCTATGTCTAAATAGTCTAATCCACCCTCTTTAATTCTACTGTCCTTTGTTATGCAGTATCTTTTAACAAGCTCTTCTCTGCTGTAGATTCTATTTAGGCTAAACCTGTCCCTCATAGTTCTAACTTTTCTTTCCTCAAAATTTTTGTGAAGTCCCAGTTTATATATAACCTCATCTAAAAATTGTGATTTTGAAATATAAGAACCGTCTTCACCAGATGTTCTATAGGATAAAAATAGTCCTTCCTCTGCAGATGCTATTGATAATATAAACCTTATCTTTTCCTTCTCCATCTCAAATATGCTGCTTCCAAAGTTTACACCCTTCTTATAAATTATCTCCTTTTCTCTTGTTGTATATATGCCTGCTGCCTTTGATATTTTAGGGAATTTTCCTTCATTTAGCCCCATTATAAATACATAGCCATAGCTTGTTCCTCTTATTAAATCTGGAGTTAAAACCTTGACACCATAACTCTTTTTAGGGCTTAAAGTAACTGTGGTAGTAGTTATATTTTCATCTAATATATCTAAAAACTCTGTATAATCTATTTTTGAAGTTTGATATTTATATACTTCACCAAGATTATTTAACATTTCAATAAAACCAAACAGAGACTTTAGGTCGCGTAGCATTATTTCCTGGGATATTTTTTCTTTTTTATACAGATATACTATGCTCTTTTTTATATCAAATTCATCTAAAATATCTACTACTGCCCTTTTGTATTCTTCAAAACTTGCCTTATTCTTTAATTTTGATAATTTTTTATTTATAATATCGTCAAACTTAACATAGTTATCTCTTAATTTTGATATTTTTTCTGTGTATTCTCTCTGTACCTCTTCATCTTCATTTTTAATCTTAAATTCATCTGGAAGTTTTTCAAGGAAAGTAACTGTATCTTTTCTCTTAAAATATCTCTCTAAAACCTTTAAAACATCATATCTTTCAGATATTAATAAATATGGACTTGATGCTATATCCTGTAAAAGGTTCTTGTTATATCTTTCATTTTTGAGTCTAAGTAGTGCCATAATAGTTTTTATAAATGGTATTTTAGAGAGAAGTTCAGTATCGCTTAGGGATATATGTATTCCATATTCATTGAATATTTCAAGAAGTGTATCCTCGTATTCTTCCCTATCTGGAACTATTAATGCTATTTTATCAAGCTCAATACCTTTTTCTTTGTATATTTCTTTTATGTTTGAAGCTACCTGCCTTACCTCATCCTCAATGCAGGGAGCATCAAGTATTTTAACATCAAAAGTCTCATCTAAAGCTCTGTCGGTAAATAGTGTTTCGGCAAGGTATCTATATTTTGTATTTAAAAAATCATCATCATTAATTTCAAAATTTAATTCCTTTGCAAATCCTAAAGCTTCTCTTCCTGCAAAATCATATACATAAGGGACATTTAAAGGAAGATGATATATAAACTCAATTTCTGCAAAGTTGTTTTTTATAGTTTCAAGTAGTTTCTTTTCACTTTTAAATATATCTATATATCCATCGATTATAAATAAGGATACATTTTCAAAGTATGTAGTTTTATCTACATTTTCTACTGCAATCTTTATTATATCATCCATATCTATAAGATTTAATGCGGCTAATTTTTCTTGATATGCTGTATATATTGTTATTAAATCCTCTGTTTTTCTTTTTAATACTTCATCCCCTATGGAATTTATAATTTCCTTAAACTCATCTATATCAACATATTCCCTTTTTATGCTTCTTATTGCATTAAGTGCATTTACTGCAAATCCCTTTTTATCATAGACTTTAGAGAAGTATTTAATCTTTTCTTCTCCAAGCTCCTTTAATATTTCTTCAACAAGCACAAGGGAAGCCTCATAGGTGATTAATTCAGAACTGCCTAAATGATTTTTAGAAATCCTTCTTGATAAGTCATCAAAGGTTATAACATCTACATTGTATAAGCTACCTGCCCTTTTTAAAATTTCACCTCTAACAAATTCTATAAGCTCTCTTGTTGGTGCAAGATATATAACCCTTTTGTTATTTTTTATTTCATTTACAATTTTATCAAACAAAATATCACCCCAATAATTTGAAAATTTTTCAAGTTAATTATATTTTATACCCTATGAAAAAATGAATCAACCTAAAATAAGGTATAAGTAATATAAATGCTAAAAAAACCCACCCATTAAAAATTCATTTTTATAATGGGTGGGTTTTTTTACATATTTTCACGTTGTATTTTTATAATCTCATTTTTAAAATCTTCATAGTTTATACAATCTATAGCTAAATCAAATATTTTATCTAACGCCTCTATATTATTTATTTTACTTATCAAAAATATTATCTCGTGCAAATCTTCTTTAAATTTTTTATTCAAGAATTTTTCTATATCCTGTTTTTTTGCTTTTATTATACCTTCATTTATTCCTTGTTGGATACCTTGTTGAATACCTTCCTGCTTTAATAAATAACCAACTTTAGTCATTTCAAACACCTCCTTCAATTTATTTATATATTCCTTATCTATAAACTTATCCGAAATAGCTATTATTGCTGATATACAAAACATTTTTAAATCTTTATCATTTATTTCTTTAGCAAGTTCAACAGCCGTAATCGCTAATTCATTTTTATCTTTTTTTGATTTCATCAAAGGTAAAAATATTAAATTTAACTTGTCTAATTCAGTAAATTCTTTTTCACTCAAAATTACACTTTTTAAATGTTCTAAAGTTCTATCTCCATCAAATCTTTTCATTAGAATTTTTTCTACTTTATAAAGATTGTTAGGACCTATCCTTAATTCTGTAATTATATTATCATCATTAATGTCTGCTGAATAAATAACAATAGTTCTAACTGGTTTTCTTTCCTTTTTATATAACCTTAAGTCATATAAGTTAAACCTAATTAAATCATCCTTTTTATAAGTTGTTTGAAATTCTAAGTGCAACAACGAATCATCTTCTAACAAAAACACAAAATCCATAACCTCTTCTTTTACATCAATTATTGGTAAATCTGTTGGTATTACTGACTTTATTTTGGGAAGTTTAATACCTAAAAATTCTAAAGTCGTATCTTTAAATGCCTCTGCCATATATTTTAAAATTATATCGTTATTATTGTGCGATATATGTATATTTGACATATTGCCAACTCTATATTTATCTTGTATCTTAATTATATCATAAAGAAAATTTTGTTTCATCCTCCATCATAATAACAATATCATACATAGTATTATTTATAAATGATATTGCTCTTATTTAAAAAAGCATCTGAAATTCAGATGCTTTTTGTTTACATTGTTAAATTATTACTCTTTAATACAACCTTATAGGAATTAAGGTCACTGTGTACCTCTTCTTTAAATGGATTCTTCTTAAATTTGAATATTTTATAATAATGATAAATAAATACCGCTATGTTGGATAGTAATGCAAGTAGGCTTACAACAAATAATGCTGTTGTGCTATGGGAGGATTTTACTGCATACTTTGAAGTATCAACAAAGCTTGGGAAGCACATTACAAACATCATCCAAGTAGCTAAGGTCTGTGCTCTGTGTTGCAGCCAAGCTCCCTTTTTTATAAAGAAGGCTGGGATTGTACAGGATAGAAGTAATGCAAGTCCTGCATAATATGAATGGTCTGAAACACAGTTATATACATATGCAAAGTTCCATAGGTCGTATGCAATTATCCAAAACCAAAGCTGGTCTGGCCAAATCATATCTTGGCTTTTATCCTTACTAATTACTATACCTACCCAACCTGATAAGGTTATAATATTTAGTATTCCTGCTATGCCATTCATTATGTTCCAAGGACCACCAATTATTGTAACTCCATCAACAAGCCCATTATAGCTGTAACATTGAAAATCTCTTATTACTGCCTCCATAATATTTAGTGAAAGTATAAATGGTGGGAACATCAAAGCATATTTATTTGTTTGCAATTTCTTGTTATACCTAATTGCCATAAATCCTATACATCCTGCAAGTGCAGAATATACCTTTGCCCAATGGAACCAAGTTCCAACACTTGAACCTTCTCCTGCTGTTTTAGGCCATACTGTAAAGGTTAATATAATTGGAAGAATAATGAATAAGAAGATTGAAACATACTTACTTCTACGAGCAACTTCATTAATTAATATAAGTGCAATTAATACAACAACCCCCATAACTATTTGTGCAAATGATAACGGTTCAAATAAAAACATATAATTCCCCCTTTATACGACTTGGTCGCTATAATTTTAAAAATATTTGTAATAATTATTACAATTTTATTGTATCAGAAAATTTTGTTAAAGTAAATATTGGTAAATAACTTTATATGTAAATTATAGTTAACGTTTTCTAAAAATCTTTATATAAAAAGACGTGCATAAACACGCCTAAAATAATACCTCATTAATCAAAAATTCAATTTTAAATACAATAATTTACATATCATCTACCTTCATTTACGAATTAATTACCTCAACAAGTCTATTTGCAACCTCTGAATGGTTTGTAAATCCAGTTAATGTGTTAAATATATCCTCAAGGCTGCTTCCTAATACCTTCTCCTTAAGTTCTTCAAAATTACCATCTGCTACAATTTGACCATCATTTAAAAGAAGTATTCTATCACTTACCTTTTCTACAACCTCCATAATATGGGATGAGTAAAATATGGTTTTGCCTTCATTTTTTAATGCCTGCATCATTTCTTTAAAGACCATTGCACTATTTGCATCAAGGCCTGTAATTGGTTCATCAAAGAATATTAAATCTGGGTTATGTATTATTGATGAGATTATTGCAAGCTTCTGCTTCATCCCCTTTGAAAAGGATGAAATCCTTGTATTTTTTACTTCATAGAGGTCAAAAATATTTAGTAACTCGTCTATCTTTTTATTGAGTTTATTTTCCTCAAGTCCATATATACTTCCTATAAAATTTAGATATTCAACTGGAGTTAGGCTGTCATAGAATTCAACAATTTCTGGAACATAACCTATTCTTCTCTTATACTCATATTTATCCCTTATATCTTCACCAAAAATTTTAACAGTACCTCTATATCCACTTGTCATTCCTAAAAATATTCTAATAGTTGTACTTTTACCAGCACCATTTGGACCAATATATCCAACAATCTGCCCCTTTGGCACCTCAAAGCTAATTCCCTTTAATACATCCCCACTTCCATAATCCATATATAAATTTTCAACTGAAATTATATTATCCATCATAATCCTCCTTATACGTCTATATAGGTTAATTTTGACACAAAATATAATTATTTTCAAGTTTTAAACTACTTTTTCATTGGTAATATACCCATAAATTACATTTAAACTTTGTAATTATTCGTTACGATAAATAATATATAAAGTTTTAGGGGGGTAGTATATGACAAATAAGAAAAAATTGATTCTATCAATCATACTTTTTATTTTTACACTTACAAGTTTTGTAACAGCCTTTGCAAAAGTAAGAAAAGGAACAGCTCCTGCTGCACCTTCAAGCATAAGTGCATCAAGTATAACAACAAGCGAAGTTACTTTGACTTGGACAAGTTGTCAAGGTGCAACAGGCTATAAAGTATTTATGGCAACTCTAAATGATTCAAACTACACACAAATCGCAACTACTTCAGCAACAAGCTATAAAGTTACAAATTTAAAACCTGCTACAGTATATTGGTTTTTTGTTCGTGCCTACAATACCTATGGCACATCAGGTGATTCTGCTCATATAAAAGTAACTACTCAGAATATTGTTATTAATAATCAAAAGCAGGTTATTGGATTTACAACCTACTATTACAGTGGGGACAAGTCCTCCTATAATTCTATGGTAAACAATACTTCACTTTTAAACACAGTAATTACACACACATATATAACAGATGGACTTGGAAATATATCAGGTTTAGTTCCAACTGAACAAATTAATTATGCAAACAACAATGGAATAGTTCCTATTGCAATGGTAAGTAATAACTTCAGTGGTGACATAGCAAAGCAGCTACTTGAAAATGCACAAAATAGACAAGCTCTTATAAATAATATATCCAATGCACTAAAACTAAATGGTTATAAAGGTGTAAACATAGACCTTGAAGGAGTTTACTACTACGACAGAAGCTATCTTTCAACCTTTATGAAGGAGCTTTATACTGCATTAAAACCACAAGGATATATAATAGGTATCTCTGTCCCTGCCAAAACATACGACAGCTTAACTAATAGCTGGACAGGTGCTTATGATTATGCCGAACTTTCAAAGTATGTAGATCAATTTATACTAATGACCTACGATGAACACTACCCAGGGGGTACACCTGGTGCTATTGCATCCATTGGATGGGTGCAGAAGGTAATAGATTATACTATTACTGTTGTTCCAAAGGAAAAGATTTTCTTAGGACTTGCAGCCTACGGATACGACTGGTCCTCAAATGGCACCACAAAGGCATATAGTATAAATGGAATTTATAACATTGCAAATAGCAATAATGCAACTATCCTTTGGGATGATGTGTCAAAGTCACCTTATTTTAATTATACTGATGTAAATGGAGTTGCACATTCTGTTTGGTTTGAAAATGACAAGAGCATTGCATATAAACTTGATTTAGTAAATAACTATAATCTTTCTGGAGTTGCTATTTGGAGACTTGGACTTGAAAATGCAGATTATATGAATATGATAAAGGCTAAATTTAATAAATAAAAATAGGGCTTTATACCCTATTGCTGCTAAAAAATTATATATTGATTAGCCCCATGAAGGATTTCTTGGGCATTCGTTCATTTCGCTAATCAATTCTAAGCTTTTCTTTGTTTGAAAAAGTCCTACCCTCGCGATGCCATCGTCCTGATGGCCGCTCGGCTCGGCACGTCCTGTGCCGAATTACGGACTTTTTCAAAGTCAAAAAGCTAAGAATTGCTAAAGCTTATGAAAGAGCCTATTGAAATCCATTCATGGGGCTTTTTCAAAATTTAGCTAACAACTATGTTTATCAACAATCTCAGGGCTTTATGCCCTATTTTTGTTAAGTATTCCAAAGTAGTTTGTCCCCCAAACACCAATTATTATCATCACAGCTCCAATTAGTTTGTAGGTTTCAAAACTCTCTCCTCTTATTGTAATTCCAGCTATAACCGATACTACTGTAGTAAGGTTCGCAAAAACTGAAGATTGGGATGCAGGAAGCTTAGATAAACTGTAATTAACAAGTAAAAAGGCAAAAACAGATGACAATACACCAAGGTAGAAAATTGAAATTAAAACCTGTGTATTTATCTTAGATAAAATACTAATATCATTAGAAATTATACCTTGAATAAAATATAGTGTTCCAAAAACAATCATCCCAAGTATCATCATAAAATAAGTCGTCTCGTATGGTGTAAAATTCTGTGAGGCTCTTCTTGAATAGATATTAAACATTGCAGCACTAAAAACTGCAGAGAGTAAAAATATAATTCCTTTTAATTGGGCCTTTGCCTCTAAATTTCCTCCACCTAATACAATCGTTAGAACCCCAATAACTGATATAACAATAAAAATCCACTGAAGCTTTGAAGGTTTTTCATCAAGTAAAAACGCAGCAAGTATTGCAACAAGTACAGGAATAAATGCCATCATAACTCCAGCCTCTGATGATGTAGTATACTGAAGCCCCTTTGTTTCCATAATAAAATAAATTATTGGCTGCCAAAGGGCAACTAATATTAGTGGTTTTAAATTTTTTCCCTTTAAATTCACTTTAACTATTCCAAACAATATTAAAAGTGACATTGTTATTGTTGCTGTTGTGAACCTTAAAAATAAAAGTTCAAAGGTTGACAGCGTCTCTAATGCAGCTTTACTAAATATAAAGGAAAAACCAAAAATTAAAGACATCGTAACTCCAGCCAAGTATGGCAAATACTTCTTCATAACGCACCTCCTATTCATCTTGTATATTCTAACATAATAGATGCAAAAAAGGAATGATAGACATTTATCTATCATTCCTTTTTTATTTTTATAACTTAAACTTATTTATCTCTTCAACCATTTCATTTGCCATCTTTTCTAATACTTCAGCAGAGTTTGAAACCTCATCAGATGCAGAATAAAGCTCCTCCGTTGAAGCGGCTGTTGTTGTAACAGAATCTGAAATATTCCTAATAGATGCTGATAAACCCTCCATATTATCAAGTATATCCTGCTTACCCTTTTCTATATCAGATACATAGCCGTAAAGTGCATTAATATTTTTTGCAAGTCCTTCTATTGTAATTATTATATTTTTAAATATATTAGTTGTATTTTTATTTTTTTCAATTTGTTCATCAATCATAAGAGCCATTCTGTTAGAACTTTCTACAACAATACTATTTTCATTTGACACTGCATCAATAATCTGATGTATGTTCTTTGATGAAACAAGTGTCTGCTCTGCAAGTTTTCTAACTTCGTCTGCTACAACTGCAAATCCTCTACCTGCCTCTCCTGCACGAGCTGCCTCAATTGCCGCATTTAAGGCTAAAAGATTTGTCTGTTCTGCAATAATATTTATTACATTTGATATTTCACTAATCTTAGATATATTTGTACTTAGTGCCTCAATACTATTTGAAACTAAATTAAAGGAGTCTTTTATATTAATCATAGAGTCTTGGAAGGAATTTATATTCTTGCTTCCCTCATCTAATAGAGTATTTATTGACTCTGCATCCTTTTCTATGTTTTTCATATTTACAATTATATTTTCAAGGGTATTGTTAAATTGCTTTGTTAAATTTAATACCTTTTCAACACCTTCACTTTGATTTTCTACTTCGAAAGTTGATTCCTGCATTGAATTTGCAACTTCTTGAGATGTCTTCTTCAATTCATTTGATATATAGTTTAACGTATTTGCCTGCTGATGCAGTCTTTCAAAACCCTCTTTAAAGTTTCTAAATATATGATTCATTGTTTTTCTAAAATCATCAACTTGTTTGATAATATCCTCTATTTCATCCTTTGTATATATTTTTAATTCAGCTGTTAGATCTCCACTTGATAGCTTATTTATTCCTTCTACTGCTAAATCTAACTGATCTACAATTACCTTTGAATATATCTTAGTTATAATTATTGTAAGTGTAACACCTAAAACAAACGTTCCTATTAATGTAAAAAGAAGTTTTACAGCTAATTCATAAAATATCTTAACATCCATATCAGCTGCAACTATTGCAACAACATTTCCACTTGAATCCTTTACTGGAGCATATCCAGTTATAAATATACCCCATTCATCCTTTATAGGGAAACTAAGAGAAGTAATATTTCCTTCCATAGCATATTTCATCTGCGGCTTAAATATGTATTCATCCCCTAAGTTTGCAGGATCTTCAATCGAACCATCAACTATAAAATTTACCTTATCACCATCCACATATAATGTATATAAATACTTAACGCTTCTTTCTGATTTTAGCTTTATGAGTTCATCTCTGATTTTTTTAAATTGGTCTGATTCCATATTCTTTGACTTCCATACACTAACAATTTCATTTCCATTAATATGGCTTGCTGCAAAACTTGCTGCATCCTCAACACTCTTTTTTATGCTTGACAGCATTGAGTAATAAATAAAACCATAAGATACAAGGATGACTAAAAATATTGCAATGAAAATGCGTGAAATAATTTTAAATAGTTTTTTACCAAACCTATTTTTCTTCATAAACTCCCCCATCCTATATTTTATTTATGTATCCTTCGACATTATACCTTACTTTATTCTAAAATTCTATAATATTTTTACTATTTTTCAATAATTAAAAGTTAATTCTTATTAATAATTTAACATATTATTTATAATAATCTACATTGATGACATAAATATTATAAATATTTTAGTCAGCCTATGAGTTAAAAAAATGTTAAAAATATAAAATAAAAAAATAAGTTAACATAGGTTTATACCTCTATGTTAACTTATAATATTCCTTATCCTCTTTATATAGCTTGGTGTTGTTCCGCAGCAGCCTCCAACAACCTTAACTCCTATATCAATCATTGATAGAATGTATTTTGCAAACTCATCTTCATCAACATCATATACCAAATCTCCATCTATTTCCTTCGGAATTCCTGCATTTGGTTTTACAAGAACAGGTATGTTTGTACTTTTTAATATTTCCTGGGCTATATTTATCATATCAAAGGGTCCTGTTGAGCAGTTTGCACCAACTGCCACAACTCTATGTTTTTCAACTGTTTTTATCATATCATAAGCTGTATAGCCTAAAAAGGTACTTCCCTCTTTATTAAATGTCATAGATGCAAAAACAGGTATATTAAAATAATCTGCTGCATTTAAGGCAATATCTAATTCTTCAATATCATACATTGTTTCAATAAGTATGAAATCCACACCTTCTTCTTTGCCTATCTTTATTTGTTCTCTATAAATTTCAAAGGCCTGTTCTTTACTTATAGGCCCTTTAGGCTCAATAAGTTTTCCTATTGGCCCAATATCTTGTGCAACAAGTAAATCTTTGCTTGCACTTCTTGCTATGTCTATTCCTCTTTTTATTACCTCTTTAAAATCAAATCCACACTCTTCCATACTTAATCTGTTTGAACGGAAGGTATTTGTTAATACTGCATCACATCCTGCATCAACATACTCACTGTGTATTTTTTTTATAAGATCACCTTCTATAATATTAAGGATGTCTGGTACTATATCCCTTTTTCTTTTATATTTTTGAACCATTGTACCCATTGCACCATCTAAAAGCATAACCTTGTTATTATTAAATGGAAACATATTTACCTCACCTTTATTAAAACATTTTTATAAATTAATATGCTTGTTGTTGAGTAGATTACTGCAACTGCCCAGCCTGCTAAAACATCTGTAAAGTAGTGTACCCCAAGATATATGCGGCTTATACCTATGATAAGAGCCAACATTACAACTATCCACTTTATAAAGTTATTTTTAAATTCCATTTCGTTTAGATAATACACAAAAACAAGGGCAAAGGTTAAAGAAACCATAGCGTGGCCACTTGGATAGCTGTATCCCTTTGCTTCAATTAGCCTGTATATTAAATCTGGTCTTGGTCTTTTAAAAAGTACCTTTAAAAGCTCATTAAAAAGCCATACTAATGTTATGTTTAATGCAAAAAATGATGCAAATCTTTTTTGTTTATTCTTTATCATAAGTAATACGGATAAAGCTGTAAATGCAATTATAAATTGATAATCTCCAAGTACAGTTACTGCCTTGAATATCTTAGTTAAAACATTATTTCTAATTGATAATACTAAATGTAATATATACATATCAAAGGTATAATCCTTATGAATAAAATTCTCCTCTGTAAGCTCCCAAAATACAAATAGAGAGAAGAAGGATAATACAATTGATGTATAAACATAAAAGGCTGTTTGGTCAACAATTCTATATTTTTTGTGGAAACTATTTAATCTTGCATATATCTTTTTCTTATATACAGCAAAATTCAGTTTTAACAAGTTTTTCTTATTTAAATATTTAAATAATGTATAGAATAAAATTAATACAAGAGCAACTCCTATTGTTATATACTCAAAGTAATTTGATATAAAATATTTTGCACCATCTCCCATATAGAAAATTAAAATTCCTTCAAGGAAAAACCTCATTCCTCTGCCTATTAAAGAGGCAGTAACAAATGTAAAAAAGTTTATGTTAAACACACCAGCTGCAATTGTAAATATTTTATATGGTATTGGTGTAAAGCCTGCAATTACTATAGACCAGCCTCCATATTTATCAAAGTAATATCCGACTTTTTCAATTTTGTCCTCTTTAAAAAACTTCCTCAATATAGGTTTCCCAAGCCTTTTTCCTATGTAATACCCAAATATACCTCCTACAACGGAAGATAAGGTTGTAAATAGTGCATATAAAAGGGACATACTTTTGTCCATTAAACACATAGGAATCAATATAACATCTGGCGGTATTGGGAAAAACGAAGACTCTGCAAAGGATAAAACAATTAAACCAAGTACCCCATAGGATTGAAATATGTTTATTAAATGTTGTAATATCTGCTGCATATCCAACCTCCGTGCCACCCAAGTGAAATGTGATATTATCCATTTTGTTCCACATACAAATTTACATCTTATGCAATATTATAATTTATAAATCCCTCTTTTGGAATAAAAAATTTTATTTTTCCCAAACTTTTACTATATGATACAACATTTAATTTTTGCACTGCATTTTTTTATTGTTATTGACTTTAAAATAATATAAAATAATTTTAACAAATTAGTTGGTTAAATGTTTAATATAAGAGATTTATTACAAATTATAGTAAATAATTTTTCTCTAACCTCATCTAAATAAACTTATCCTTTATTTGCTTAAATATATAAATTATTTAGAGGTGATAAAATGAAAAATATAAATGTTGGACTTATTGGATTTGGCCTATCTGGGCAAGTGTTTCACGCACCCATTATAGACTGCACAGAAGGATATGTATTAAAAAAGATTTATACAACTAATGAAAAGAATATCGAAATTGCACAGGAAAAATACTCTGCAGAGGTTTGTAGTAATGTTGATGATATCTTAAATAGTGAGGACATAGATCTTGTTGTGGTTGCAACTCCAAATGAAAGCCATTATGAATATGCAAAGAGGGCTCTTTTAAAGGGAAAGCACGTTGTAGTTGAAAAACCCTTTACTGTCACAACAAAACAGGCTGAAGATTTGATTAAAATTTCAAAGGAACAATCTAAGGTTTTATCAGTTTACCAAAATAGACGATACGACAGTGACTTTAAAACAGTAAAGAAAATTATTGAAAGTGGTGTTTTAGGAAAGATTGTTGAATTTGAAGCACATTTTGATAGATTTAGAAATTATCCCAAAAATTATTGGAGAGAAGAGAATATTCCTGGCTCTGGAATACTATATGATTTAGGTTCACACCTTGTTGACCAAGCCTTATATCTTTTTGGAACACCCAATAAGTTTTTTGCCGATGTAAGAAAACAGAGAAGCTTTGCAAAGGCAGATGATAACTTTGAACTCATTTTATTCTACGACAATTTAAAGGTTACACTTAAAGCTTCAATGCTTGTAAAAGAACCTCTACCTAAATACATAGTAACAGGAGAAAATGGAAACTTTGTGAAGTATGGAATGGATGTGCAAGAGGAACATTTAAGAAGGGGACTTACACCAAATACATACTCTCCTTGGGGGAAGGAGCCCGAAACTACAAATGGAATCTTAAATATAAATCTAAATGGGATTGATATAAAGACAACTATACAAAGTGAATGTGGTGATTATAGGGAGTATTACAGAGAGTTATATAGTGCAATTGTAGAAGGCAAAAGAGTGCCTGTTACAGCAGAAGAGGCAAGAAATACAATATACATATTAGAAAGTGCCACCCAAGTGAATTGCGACATTATCCAATTTATTCCATTCAAATAATCTCGTAGATGTTTAGAAAAGTTTTTCCTCAATTAATAGTATAATTAAAGCCACTTCTGGTTGTAATTTTTTAAAAAAGCCCCTAAAAGGACTAATTAGTCTCATTTATGGGGCTTTTATATTTTAATTTAATTCTATTTTTGCTCTGCCTGCTTTAGTGCCTCTGCTACTGCATTCATTATACCCACACTTGTTCTTGTTGCACCAGATACTGCATCTACATTTGTTGATTGTTTTTTAATTATTTCATCTGGTACAATTTTAAATGGTATTTCTGCATAGCTTGGCGTTTCATTATGGTCTACAATCTCAATTTTAGATATTTTTCCTCCACTTATTGTAACCTCAACAGTAAGACCTGGTTTAAAACCTATCGCTGAACCTATATACTTTCCATCCTTGTACTTTCCCTGTGTAACCTCAACATTCTGTACTCTCTGCTGTTCTTCTCCATCGCGTCTGTGTCTTCTCTTTCCATCTGGTTTTGGCATATGTTCACCTAAATTAATACCTCTATCCTTATCTTCCATCATCATTTTAAAATCTATAACTTTTTCTGCAAGGCCTTTAAGTCCTAAAAATGCTAAAACAAATACAACTATTATAATTATTTGATTAATTACCCTACCAAATATAGTTAATTTAGCGTTTCCTTTAGGACAAATCCCTACACAATTCATACACTCAATGCATTCTAAACTATCAACTCTGTTTACTTTATCCAAATTAATTCCCATTGGACAACTTCTTGTACAAGCATTGCAACCATTAATACATCCTGTTTTATCCTTTCTTATCTTTACTATTCTAAATACCTGTAGGATTGATAAAAATGCACCAAGAGGGCAAAGATATCTACAGAAAAATCTCTCTATAAATAATGCACCTACAAATATAAGCATTAGAACAATTAATGCTGTTACGCTTGCAAGCTGTGGTGGAAACTGAATGAGCTGTGCAAAAGCCTCCCAAGGATTTATACTGTTTAAACCACTTATTCCAAGGGTCCAAACTCCAACTATAATAAATAGTAAAACAGCGTATTTTATTAATTTTAAAAAACTATCTACTGATCTATTTACTTTAAACTTTATTTTAAAAACCCTTGATGAGAGTTTATAAAGTAGATCATTTATTGTTCCAAAGGCACACATATAGCCACAAAAGAATCTACCAAATATTATTGTTAAAAAAACTAAAATAAGTAATGGCAATGTTGTATTAACTAAAATATTAAAATTTATTTTACCTGAAATTATGGAAGTATAAATTTGCCTCATCTGTCCGAAAATCATCGTAAATAATCCTGGCATTAAAATTAAAAACAGAAGTTGTATAGCAAGCCTTAAGTATTTAGTTGATTTTTTTGTACTTAACATAAAAACCTCCTCATATTACAAATATTTTATAATCACAAATACAATTAAATCTATCATATAAAGATTTTGTTATAAATATATCCTTTTCCTTTGTCACTATTATTCCTTCTAAATTAAATTGATGAATTAGCTTAACTCCTTGCTTCAATCCCTCAAGCAAAACAATTGTAGCAAAGGCATCTGCATCGATTGATGATTTTGAAACAATCGTAGCACTTGAAACTTCATTTTCAACAGGATAACCTGTGTATTTATCTATTATATGGTGATATATTTTATCACCAATTTTAGTATACCTTTCATTGATTCCCGATGTTACAATGCTCTCATCTGTAGAACTCAATATCCCTAATATCTCTCCCCTATCTGAAAATGGATTTTGTATTCCTATGCTCCAATGCTTTCCTTTATTTTTACCAATTGTATATATATTCCCTCCAAAATCAAGAAGGGCATTTTTAACTGAAAAGGCCTTTAAAATATCCTTCGATATATCCGTTGCATATCCCTTTGCTATTGAACCTAAATCAATTTTCTGGCCTTTCTTTTTTAAAAATACAAAATCGTGTTTTACTACAACATCCCTTGAATCTACTAAAGATTTTACATTTTCTATTTCTTCTTTACTTGGAACTTCATTATTTTTTAGCTTTTTTTTCCAAAGTAAGCTTAAAGGCCCTATTGTTATATCAAATTTATTGGATATTTTATTAAACTCAAGAGCTCTATTTATTACATATTTAGTATCACTACTTACTAAAACCTCTTTAATACCTGCATTTTTATTAATTAAGCCTACTTCACTATCTTCTCTAAAAGCTGACATTCTTTTGTCTATACTTAAAACTCTTCTAAAAATAAATTCTGATGCTATCCTACCACTAAAATTTTGCACATTAACATAGATATCACTGCCTAAAACATATATACCTTTAATTGTTCACACCTCCTTATGAGTTAATTCTATTGTAACATCGTGACATTACAATGCAAATTTTATTAACAAAGTGTAAACAAAAGTGCCACCCAGGTGAAATGTGACATTATCCATTTTATTCCATAAAGATTTTAAATTTAACCCCCTAAAAAATAATAGGTTTCAATTTGGCTAATCTTAACCAAACTGAAACCTTTTTATAATGCTGAGTATTAAAATTTAATCTATACTACAGTCTGCTATAAAGCCTCTCTATATTTTTATTTAAATAGATATATGCACATAAAAGCAATATAATTGGTATAATGAAAAATGCCAATATTAAAATAGTTTGTGAAATGTTCTTCGTTATTAAATAGTTAATCCCAATTAAAGCAAAATTAATAAATATTATAAAAACAGCATTAACATTCTGCTTCATTGGTTTTTGCGGATTATCCCATACTAACTTTGGCCAATTAAGCTCAAGTATTATTCCCACAAGGTATATAACAAATAGATATAAATTTCCTATCACAAACGAAAGAAAGATTATATAAAATGGAACATTTAAATATAAAAGTAGTACACCTACAATTATTGATGCAACAAATCCAAAGAAGGCACCGTGAATAAATTTTGCCTTTATAAGATCAACAGGCCTAATTGGAAGTGATTTTAAGACATATATACCACTACCTTCCCTTGATATACAAGTTGATGTTATCGAAGTTGTCGAACCAACAAACATCATTAAACCTGTTGAAATAAGCAACATATATTTTATATTTTTAGATCCATTTATTAGGCTGTCTATTTGACCAAAACTTTGCTTATTTACTGTAAACATAATTACAAGTATAAGTGGAAGTAATAAAACTACAAAGGGGCCATTTAAAAAGTATACAGGCTCTCTATTCATAAGTTTCATTTCCCTTGAGAATAAGGAACTTAATAGTCTTCTTTTCTTGAAAACTCTATCTAATTCTTCAGTTTTAATCTCTCTATTTTTCTTTGTAATCTCACTACTTCCAATAATGCTTGAATAGTATAAATTTGAAGTAGAAAGTAGAAGTAAATATACAACTAAAATAGATAATAAAATAAATGCAAATAAATACAAAATACCTGACAAACTTTTGTATTTTAGTATTCCATTGCTTATCCATATTGATGGGTAATAAATTCTTCCAACTATATCAATCAATCCATTTTCTCGCATCAAGCTTTTTATTAACTCCTCAGGTCCTGCATTAGTGTTGGCAAGCTTATTTACTAATAACTGATATACCACAGCTATTAAAACTCCTAAAAGACCACCTAAAATCATAAAGAGGTCCTTTTTCTTTGTTAGGTTCCCATATCTCATTAAAGGTATTATTAAAAAGTAGCAAATTGAAAGTGGAATTAACGGAATAAATATTGTTGCAATTATTGATACTATATAAAACAAAATCCCTTCACCTGATTTAATTCCATAAACACCAACTCCAACTCCCATAAATACGAGTGTTACAATTAATTCTATAATATATGCATTTATAAATTTAGCAAATAGTAAATCCTTTTTCTTTATTGGAAGTGCTAATATAATATCTCCCTCTTGATTATAAAAATAATTTGCTATAACCGTTAAAATACCAAACATAAGTGTTAATATTGAGGCGGATACTACAGCTAAAGTTATTACTGCTCCTTGTTGATTAATTGTTTTCAATAGTTCATACATCTTAATGTTAAAATATAAATACATTCCAAACATACCACTTAAGGAAAAAAGAATTAATAATATAAGACCTATTGTCTTTGCAGCATTCTTTTTATTGTATTTTAAGTCCCTTATGAATCTACTTAAACCATATGAAGAATTTATATATATTTTTGCTAAATTTAATCCATTACTCATTTTCAATCAACTCCAAAAATATATTTTCTAAAGACTCATCATTCTTTCTTTCCTTTAATTCTTCAACTGTTCCTACAAATATTATTCGTCCGCCCTTTATAATCCCAATTCTGTCACACACCTTTTCTGCAACCTCCATAACGTGGGTTGAAAAGAAAACTGTTTTACCACTATCTGCGTGTTGCCTCATCATCTTTTTTAGGGTAAAGGCGGATTTTGGGTCAAGCCCTACCATAGGTTCATCAAGTATCCAAACTGGTGGATTGTGCATTAGGGCCCCTATTAAAACTAATTTTTGCTTCATACCGTGGGAATAGCTACTTATGCTCTCTTTAAGTGCAGATTTTATTTCAAATTCTTCAGCAAGCTCCATTATTTTTTCTGCTCTCTTTCTGCTGTCCATCTCAAAAACATCCCCAATAAAATTTAAATACTCCAATCCTGTTAGCCTATTAAATATTTCTGGATTGTCTGGAACGTAGCCTATTTGCTTTTTTGCCTCAATAGGATTTTTATTTACATCTATTCCGTTTACCAATATACTGCCTTCATCCATATTAAGTATTCCTGTAATAAGTTTTATAGTTGTAGTTTTTCCTGCTCCATTTGGACCTAAAAATCCAAATATTTCTCCATCCCTAACCTCAAGGTTAATATTATCAAGTGCCTTAACTTTGTTTTTTCCATAGGTTTTAGATACATTTTGAATTGTAATCATACCAACACCTCTTTGAAATTTTTGTAATTAGACATTTATCTAAATATCTAATTATATTTTAACAAAGCCTATTTAAAAATTCAATAGAAAAAAATCGTTTTGGCAATACGCCAAAACGATTTTTTTACACAAGTTTATTTGCCATTTCTAAAAGCTCATTTGAAAGTCTCTTTGCATTTTCTGCTTGGTTTATATGTTCTCTTGACATTGCAGCCGCCTCTTCAGAATTTGCCATAGTCTCCTGTGAAACTGCTGCTATGTTCTCTCCTGCATTTGCTATTCTATTCATTCCTGCTATTACATTTTCCATCATCCTATTTAGCATATCTGTCTTTTCTTTAATGTCAGCTACATTTAGATTAATCCTTCCAAACATACTGCTTACTTCTTCAACAAGCTTTTGTTGCTTTTCATTTATTCTTATAAGCTCTGCAACTGCCTTTACTGATGTTATTGTCTCATTTTGTAGTTCACTTATTATGTTTGCTATATTATCTGAATTATTCTTGCTCTCAAGTGCAAGCTTTTTAATTTCATCTGCAACTACTGCAAATCCACGTCCTGCTTCTCCAACTCTTGCCGCCTCTATTGCTGCATTTAATGCAAGAAGATTTGTCTGCTCTGCTATCTGTGCAATAACACCTGTTATATTTACAATATCATCGGACTTTGTCTTAAGAGAATCCATTGTATGGCTTACACTATCATTTTTATCTTTAACTTCCTCTGCCATATTTGATAGATCATTAATAATAGCTTGTCCATTTTGTACTATTTTAGTTGTTGCCTCCGTTGCCTCCTTTATCTCTGCCGAAGCCCTTGATGTTTTTTCTACTTCTTCTCTTATAGATTCTATTGCATTATTTGAATCTTGTATTTCCTCTGCAGTATTTGATGCACCGTGGGCTATTTCCTCTACTGCATTTGAAAATGCCATAGTGGAAGATGCTATTTCATCAATTATGCTATTTAATTCATTTGAATTGCTCTTTACTAAATTTGCGATTTCAATTAAATTTTCCATCGCTCTTCTTGCATCTTTTTCTTTATTTTCAAGTTCAATTAAATTATTCATAGTTTGCTTTCTTAGGTTTCTTGTTACTCTAACTATAGTAAATGTTGCTGGAATATACATCAATACAGTTCCTGCCATAAGTGTATAGTTTGAAGTATCAAGGCTTGTTATTGCACCTGCATTAATTCTTAAAAATATAAATAATCCAATTGTAATAAAGGCAACCGTGTTTTGAATAGTTGTTAGCACCCAGTCTGCATAAAGTGTATATGTAACAGCATATGGGAAAAAGAATATAAAGGTCATTGCCTTATCTGCAGTTAATAGTGTTACAACATATGCAATACCATAGCTTATCATTAAAATCCATTTGATTTTTGTAGAATCCTTTTTCTTAAAATATAAAACATATGAGGCTACAAGTCCAATAAAAGTAATTGATAAAATCGCAGCTATAAACGGAAGAGTCCTGTTTCCCTTAATATACTCTCCAGTAAAGCCCAATGCAAAGATAACAAAAATTAGTACGTGGATTTGTAAAACTCTTTTGTTAATCATTTTAATTTCTCTTTCGATAATACCCATCTACCTTTCCCCTTTCTTAAACTGAATAGTCTAATTATTATATCGTATGAAATTTGGGAAACTTTACATTTCACTTTATATTCTCCATAAGTAAATTATATAATTGATTTCTACCCACAAAATGGTAATTTCACATTTCACATGGGTGGGAAACCTCCGAAAAAATCAAATCATTTTCAAAAGTATACTATATATAGCAGCACAAATTATCTCTTATACACTATATATAGTGGTGACATTTTTTAAGGTATCATTTTTTCGGAGCTCTTGGTGGCACTCCTTGAATAATATAGTATAGAAAACAAAGGGGTGATTTTTATGGATTCCTTTAGAGATCTTGTTGTTGGGGTTGAGAGTTTAGTTCCATTAAAGGATGGCAGTTTTATTAAATATATAAATTTTGATAATGCAGCAACAACACCTCCCTTTAAAAATGTAATGTGGTTCATAAATTACTTTTCAGAATACTACTCTTCTATTCATCGAGGTGAAGGTTTCAAATCAAGAGTATCAACGGAAATATATGAATCAGCAAGAGAAGATATTTTAAGCTTTGTTGGTGCCAATAAAGAGGATATTGTTATCTTTGTAAAAAACACCACCGAAGCAATAAACAAACTCTCCTTTAAGATATGTAGCCAATATCCAAATTGTGTTGTTTTAACAACTGAAATGGAACACCACTCTAATTTACTCCCCTGGAGGTTTAGGTTCCATATTGATACTGTAAGGACAGATTCTTGTGGAAGAATTGACCTTGAAAACCTTGAAAAAAAATTAAAAAGTTATTATGGTATGGTTAAGATTGTTGCAATAACCTATGCTTCTAATGTAACTGGCTACATTAATCCTGTCCACGAAATTGCTGCACTATGTCATAAATATGGTGCTAAAATATTTGTAGACTGTGCACAGATTATAGCCCATAAGAAAATATCTATGAAAAATGAGGATGAACGTAAGAATTTAGACTTTATTGCCTTCTCTGCCCATAAAATGTATGCTCCCTTTGGTATTGGAGTTTTAGTTGGGGATAAAAACAGTTTAAGTTCAGGAATCCCAGATATAAAGGGAGGAGGAACTGTAAAGGTTGTAACCGACGATTTTGTTGTTTGGGATGACCTACCCCACAAGGAGGAGGGGGGTACTCCTAATGTTATGGGTGTTGCTGCATTAATTTCCGCTATTAATACTCTAAATTATATTGGACTTGATAAAGTAGAGAAATATGAAAAAAGACTTTTAAAATATGCTTCTGAAGCTTTAAAGGATGTAAAAGATATAAAATTATACTGTGATGGAATAGAAGATAAAGTTGCCATTATTCCTTTTAATATTGAGGGAGTAAAACACAACGATGTCGCAAGAATACTTTCTGAGGAATACGGAATAGGCGTTAGAAATGGCTGCTTCTGTGCACAGCCGTATGTTCATAAGCTTTTAAATTTAAATAGAAGCGATATTAAGAATATAATTAGAGATAGTGATATAACTAAAAGACCTGGGCTTGTGAGATTAAGCTTTGCACTCTACAACACCTTTGAGGAAATAGATAGGCTAAAGTTTGCACTTGAGGAGATAGTTAAAAAGTATTCATCAAAATGAAGGGGCGGCAAAATGCCACCCTTTTTTGTTATACTAATTCTATTTTAGCATACATTTATATTATTATACTATTTTTTATTTAACACTTTACCTTTAAAAGCTAACTCTGTTAAAATAGCACTATAAGGGGGGATTGATAATGGACAAAGAAAAGAAACAGGATTTATTTGCAATGTCAATATTACTTATAACCTCAGTTATATGGGGTGGTGGATTTGTTGCAACCAGAAATGGACTTGACCATATAAAACCATTTTATCTACAGTTTTTAAGGTTTTCAATAGCCTTCCTTCTGCTTTCATCTATATTTTTTAAAAAACTAAAACAGATAACAAAAGAAGATTTAAAGGGAGGTCTTATTGTAGGCATTTTTCTTTTTACTGCCTTCTCAAGCCAAACAATAGGGCTTCAGTATACAACCCCATCCAAGCAAGCCTTCTTAACTGGAACAAATGTAGTTATGGTACCTTTTTTATATTGGTTTGTGTTTAAGAAGAAACCTGATATATTTTCATATATAGGTGTTTTTTTAAGTTTTATAGGAATAACAGTGCTTACCTACGAAGGTGGAGTAGGTATAAACTTAAATTTAGGAGATATGTTAACCCTGTTGTGTGCTCTCTTATATGCTGCCCATATAGTTGCAACTGGCCACTTTGCCAAAAATATCGATCCAGTTATATTATCTATAATTCAATTTGGATTAACAGCTGTACTTTCATTGATATTTGCTCTAATTTTTGAACCAGTACCTACAGTATATAACAAAACCACCGTATTCTCTGTTTTATACCTTGGAGTGTTTAGCTCCTGCATTGCATTTTTGTTTCAAACAATAGGGCAGAAATATACATCCTCCACCAAAACTGCTATCATATTAAGCACAGAATCTGTATTTGGAACTATATTTTCAGTTATACTACTACACGATAAATTTACCCTTAATATGTTTATTGGCTGTATGCTTATTTTTATATCCATATTAGCTGTTGAAACAAAATTTGGGTTAAAAATAGAGCCTAAAGGAGAAACAGCAAGTGAATAAGCCTTCACTTGCTATTTCTTTCTTCGTGCTCAAGTAGCCACTTTTTCCTCCAGAGGCCTCCAGCATATCCTGTTAAAGAACCATCTTTTCCCACTACCCTATGACAGGGTATTATTATTGCAATTTTATTTTTATTGTTTGCACCACCAACTGCCCTAACAGCCTTTTCATTTCCAATAGCAACCGCAATATCCTTATAGCTTCTAACCTGTCCATAGGGTATCCTTTTTAATTCTTGCCAAACCTTCTTCTGAAAATCTGTTCCATTTATCTCAATATTAACGTCAAACTCTTTTCTTATTCCCTTAAAATACTCATCAAGCTGAATTTTACATTGTCTAATCACATCATTCTCACTTTCCTTTGACCTTTTATATACAAAATCAAGGGCGACTATTGCCTCTTCATTTGCAACAATCTTAATAAGCCCTATTGGTGAATCGTAGAAAGATATGTAGAATGAACCCAACACATTACACCCCCATTTTTCAAAAGTGCCACCAAGAGCTCCGAAAAAATGATACCTTAAAAAATGTCACCACTATATATAGTGTATAAGAGATAATTTGTGCTGCTATATATAGTATACTTTTGAAAATGATTTGATTTTTTCGGAGGTCTCCCACCCAAGTGAAATGTGAAATTGTCATATAATGGCAATTTAACATTTCACCTCTGTATTATACTTTTTTAATTATACCAAAAAGTTTGATTAACACCTACACAATTTTTACAAAAATTTATTCATTTATTGTAATTCCCCCCTACCTCATATATAATCGTTATTAGGGGATTAGGGGGTGTTATTTTGTCTAAACTAAAGAGTAATTATTACCTTAATATACTAAATGGAGTTTTTCAAGCAATCGCATTAAATCTTGCCACATCCTTTGCAGGTCTTTTTCTAAAGAGGCTAAATGCTGGAGATTCACTTGTTTCTCTTTTTAATTCTCTACCAGCTTTGTTTAGTATATTAGCTATATTTATTGGTGGTATAATTTTAAGTTCTACTCAAAACAAAAAAAGAACTACTTCTTTAATGTTTTTAATAACAAGAGTTTTTTATATCCTAATGGCACTTATTCCTTTTTTAAATGAAAAGTATAGGGCACTTATTTTTGTCCTTCTATATAGTTCTATGAACTTTCCAAACTCTATTGCTGTATTTTTATGGCAATCCTTCTTTGCTGATATTTTTCCTCCAGGACAAAGGGAACAGTATCTTTCAGTTAGAAATAGCATAGCAACCTTTGCAGGAACAGCTACAACACTTTTTGCTGGCTTTCTTCTTACAACACTTTCAAGCTCAAAGGCGGAACTTATTAAAACCTATCAATACATATTCCTAATTGCATTTATATTTGGGATACTTGAGGTGTTTGTACTCTGGAGGCATAAATACAATGCAAAGTCTTCCTATGCCGAAATTTCAACTGATAATAATAGGCTATCAATTGAATTTATAAAAAATCTACCTAATCAAAGGGAATACCTTATATTTATAACAACTGTTGTAATATTTCACTTCACTTGGCAGATGGGATGGCCTCTATTTTTAACCTATGAAGTAGATTATCTACACACAAATGAATTTTGGGCATCTATTATATCAACAATAAACGGACTTGCAATGGCCTTTGGATATAGATTTTGGGGAAGATTTTCTAAAAGTCGCGGAAACTCCCTTGCCCTTACATTAGCTGCTGTTGGAATGTCCTTTGCACCATTTATGTACGCAATGTCTACTAAAATTTATCACGTTGCCTATTTTGTAGTTATAACTGGACTTAGTGTTTCAGGTACTATGCTACTACTTTTAAACTCCCTTTATGAGGTTGCGCCAAGAGAAAACAGAACATCATATATTGCCTTTTATAACCTTGTAACAAATATAACCCTTGTAATTGCACCTTGGGTTGGAATGAGGCTCTATCAAGTCACTACAATTAGAACTGCTCTAATTGTAGTTGGTGTTTTAAGGTTTATATCAGGTATGCTCTTTATATTACGACACAGAAGGGCCTAAAACCATTAAGGTTTCAGGCCCTTCTTTTTCTTCTCTACAATACTCTTTACATAAACAGACTCAAACTCATCCCTTAATATATCCATATAAATAACATCATATCTTTCTCCCGCAACTTCTATTGCCTCCCTCAACCTACCCGCATATTTAAAACCTACCTTTTCATAACACTTAATTGCATTTGTGTTATATCCATAAACCTTAAGATATACTGAATGTAGATTTAACATATTAAATGCATAATCTAATATTAACTCTATTGCTTCTTTACCATAGCCTTGTCCCCAATAAAATTTATCTCCAATTAATATACCAAGCTCTGCATTTCTTGATATCCAATTAATATTATGAAGTCCAATGTTCCCTACTAATTTATCTATTTCATTTACTACAATTGCAAAAACATTTTCTTTAGATAAATCTTCTATAATTTGCCTTTCACCTTGTGCAGTAATTGGAGTTTTCATTTCAAATAGAGCAATACTAACTTCCAAATCGTTTATCCATTCTGCATACTTTAAATAATCCTCTACATTTAATGGCGACAAATATATTCTCTCCCCTATAAACCTTTTAAAGTACATAATTATCCCCCCAAAATATATTAAACAACTATATAATAAATGTATATTAAAGATATTTCTCTTTTAATATTAAAATTATTATAATCTATGTGTATTTTTTTGTAAATGTCACATTTCACTTGGGTGGCACTTTTTGTTACAAACTTTTAATCTATGTAAGAGGTATACACTTTCATTGTATATTCAATTACTCTATTGAATAAATGCAATCTATTTTATGTATAAATATTATGTTTTATACAAGCCCTCTGTTTAAAAAAACAATATCCTGAATAAATTATTTTAAATTTTCAAAATTGTTAGTATACTCAAGTAAAAAGGAGATAAAATAATAATGTTGACAAAAATTCCGTTCATATAGGTGTTTTTGCCAATGTATAAGGTTTTACCTGCTTTATACATAAAATGTATAATGAATAATGTAAAATAATTGCAATTACAGTTGCAACAAAGGGGGGATAAAATGAATAGCCTTATAAACATCACCTCCGAGATTGGCAAACTCAAAAAAGTTCTATTACATAGACCAGGAAATGAAGTTGAAAACCTCGTACCCGAGTATCTCGGAAGACTGCTTTTTGACGATATACCCTATCTAAAAATAGCACAAGAGGAACACGACAAGTTCGCACAAGTACTTCGGGAAAACGATGTTGAGGTTGTTTACCTTGAAGAACTTGCAACTTCAGCTTTAAGTGATGACAAAATAAAAATTGAGTTTTTAGAAGAAATGATGGATGAGAGTAGAATTAACTCTCCTTCCCTAAGGCAGGCTCTAATCGAATATCTACTTTCTATGCCTACAAGTTCTATGGTAGATAAAATAATGTCTGGTATAAGAAAAGAGGAAATTAAAATTAAAGAAGTAACATCCCTTGCTGACCTAATGATGGACGACTATCCCTTCTATTTAGATCCAATGCCAAATCTTTATTTTACTCGTGACCCCGGTGCAGCAATTGGTAATGGAATTACACTTAATAAAATGCATACTGAGGCAAGACGACGCGAGACTCTTTTCTTAAAATATATCCATAAATATCACAAAGACTTTAAAGAATCTAATATACCCCTATGGTATGACAGAACATTACCCTTCTCAATTGAGGGTGGAGATGAACTAATTTTATCAAGTAAAGTAGTAGCAATAGGCTGTAGCGAAAGAACTTCACCAGAGGCTATTGAAATAGTTGCTAAAAATCTATTTAAAGAAAACACAGGATTTGAAAAGGTTCTTGTTTTTGAAATACCAAAATGCAGAGCCTTTATGCATCTTGATACTGTATTTACTATGGTAGATTATGATAAGTTTACAATCCATCCAGCTATTCAAGGGCCATTAAGTGTATATGAAGTAACTAAAGGTGCCAACAATACATTAAAATTCAAGCACAATACAAGTCCCCTTGAAGAAATATTGAAGGATGCACTAAAACTTGACAGCGTTGAGCTTATAAAATGCGGTGGTGGCGACTTTATAGTTGCAGGACGTGAACAATGGAATGATGGTTCAAACACTCTATCAATAGCACCAGGTGTAGTTATAACCTATGAAAGAAACTATGTAACAAACGAAATTTTAGATAAAAAAGGAATAAAGGTATTATCCATTCCAAGTTCTGAGCTATCCCGCGGACGTGGTGGCCCAAGATGTATGAGTATGCCTCTATATAGAGAAAATATTAATCTTTAAAATAAATTTTAAATTAAGAAAGGGGAAATAAGTATGCCAGTTAATTTAAAAGGAAGAAGCTTTTTAACACTTATGGACTTTACTCCAGAGGAAATTAGATACTTACTTGATTTATCCCACGATTTAAAATCTAAAAAAAGAGCTGGAATAAGAAATAACCTTCTTGCTGGGAAGAACATAGTTCTTCTATTTGAAAAAACTTCAACAAGAACAAGATGTGCCTTTGAAGTTGCTGCATTAGATGAAGGTGCCCACGTTACATTCCTTGATTCAAATAGTTCACAAATGGGCAAAAAAGAATCCTTAGAGGATACTGCAAAGGTTCTTGGAAGATACTACGACGGAATTGAGTATAGAGGATTTGACCAAAAGGTTGTTGAAGATTTAGCAAAATTCTCAGGTGTACCTGTATGGAACGGTTTAACTGACGTTGACCATCCAACACAAATTCTTGCTGACCTTATGACAATTGAAGAACACGTTGCAAAACCACTTAATAAGGTTAAGGTTGTATTTGTTGGAGATACAAGAAACAATATGGCCTATGCGTGGATGTATGGTTGTGCAAAGATGGGTATGCACTTTGTTGCATATGGCCCAAAGGAACTTTGGCCACAGGAAAATACAGTTGAAAAGGTTCGTGAAGTTGCGAATCAAACAGGTGCAGTAGTTGAAATAACCGACAATATAGAAGCTCTAAAGGGTGCAGATGTAATCTACACAGATGTTTGGGCATCAATGGGAGAAGAAGCTCAACTTGCTGAAAGAGTAAGACTTTTAACTCCATTTAGAGTAACTATGGATATGCTTAGAGCCACAGAAAATCCTGATGTAATATTTATGCACTGCCTACCATCCTTCCACGACTTTGAAACTAAGATGGCAAAGGATGCTATGGAAAAGATGGGCCTTGATATTAGAGAAGTTACTGATGAAGTATTCAGAAGCAAACATTCAGTTGTATTTGATGAGGCTGAAAACAGAATGCATACAATAAAGGCGGTTATGGTTGCTACTCTTTAATAAGTAAACAAAAAGAATAGGGGGATAAATATGGCAAGAATAGTAGTAGCTTTAGGTGGAAACGCACTTCAAGCTAATCCAAAGGATATATCGGCAGAAGCACAACTTGAAACTTGTCACCACACTGCAAAGGCAATAGTTGATTTAATAGAGGATGGCCACGAAGTTATAATAGCACACGGTAATGGTCCTCAAGTTGGACAAATTGTTGCAACCTATGAGGCCGCAAATGCACAGGATAGCTCAAATCCTGTTATGCCATTTCCTGAATGCGGAGCTATGAGCCAAGGATATATAGGATACCACCTACAACAGGCAATAAGAGAAGAAATGCTAAGAAGAGACATTAAAAAGTCTGTTGCAGCAATTGTTACTCAAGTTGTAGTTGATAAAAACGATCCAGGATTTAAAAATCCAACAAAGCCAGTTGGTTCCTTCTTTACAGAAGAACAGGCAAAAGTTTTAATGGCTGAAAAGGGATATGTAATGAAGGAGGATGCAGGACGTGGCTGGAGACGAGTTGTCCCATCTCCAATGCCAGTTGCTGTTGTAGAAGAACCAATCGTAAAGACACTTGTTGAGGCTGGACACGTTGTTATCACTGTTGGAGGCGGTGGTGTTCCTGTTATTATGAAGGAAGATGGAACACTTGAGGGTGTTGCAGCAGTTATAGACAAAGACCTTGCCTCCGAGAAGATTGCGGAACTTCTTGATGCAGATGAACTTGTTATACTAACTGCTGTTGAAAAGGTTGCTATAAACTTCAATAAACCAAATCAAAGAGACTTAGATACATTAACTGTTGAAGAGGCTGAAAGGTATATTGAGGAAGGTCACTTTGCTCCAGGCTCAATGCTTCCAAAGGTTAAGGCTGCAATGATGTTTGCAAATTCAAAGGAAGGAAGAAGGGCTATAATAACTTCCCTTGAAAAGGCAAGAGAGGCATTAAAGGGCTTAACTGGAACAGTAGTTATAAGATAAAAAATCCGCTTTGGTTTTACCAAAGCGGATTTTTTAAGTAACAATATAAATTTATAATGAGGAACAAATCAATCTAAACCTTAAATTTTAATATAATTTCTTCTACTTTAGAAGACACATTTTCAAGTTCTACCATTAAATTTTTAACATTTTCAACAGCATTAACTTGTTCTTCCGATGCTGCACTAATTTCATTAATTGAAGCTGTTGTATTTTGAGATATATTTGAAATTTCGTAAATAGAATTTATAACTTCTTCTTTACTTTTATCAATTTCATTAACCACATCACCAAATTTACTTATTCCAAATGCAACCTCTTTAAAAGATTCATTTATTTCATTAAATATTTCAATTATTCTATTAATTCCTTGCGTCTGATTATTAAGTACTACCGCTATATTTTCCATAGCAAAGGATGTACTATTTACATTTTTATCTATATCTTTTATTATGTTTGCTATCGTATAAGCAGACTTCTTCGAGTTGTCTGCAAGTTTCCTAACCTCATCGGCAACTACCATAAATCCACGTCCTGCTTCTCCAGCTCTTGCAGCTTCAATTGCAGCATTTAATGCCAGCAGATTCGTTTGCTCAGCAATTTCATTAATATTATTTAATATAGATTCAACATTTTTTGTACTCAATGTTAAATCATTGGACATCTTTTTAACATTGTTGATATTTTTTACATTTTCATCAAATTCATTTATAATACTTTTAATATATTCAATACCACTTAAGCTTTTTTCCATTGCTACTTTAGATTTTTTTTCTAACTTTTCAAATATCTCAAGAGATTCTCTTAACTGTTTTCCAAAACTATCTACCCTGCTGCTACATAAACCTGCCATATCATTTTGTTTGTTAGCTCCCTCTAAAATTGATTGTATGCTTGCAGAAATTTCATAAATTGCACTATGTAGTTCATATACACTTGAACTTACATTACTTGCAACTTTTTTAGATTCATTGATTGTTTTCGTTGTTCTTTCAATCATAGCTCTTAAATTGTTTATCATATTGTTAAATGTATTCGATAATTTACCTATCTCATCTTTTGTATTTACATCAACACTTATTGTTAAATCTCCACTTTCAATACTCTTGGTTGCTTGTACTATTTTATCTAATGGCTTTAACAATTTATTCATATATACTATTAGTGTTAACGTAACTATTAATACAAATAAAGTTCCTATAATCAAAATATAATTTATAATTTTAATAGTATCCTTTAATAATAAACCTTTTGGAATTTCATATACCAACTTCCAACCATTTTGAGCTGTTGAATATATTATTAATTTTTCCTTAGAATTATCGTTAACATAAAAATGCCCTTGCCCCTTATTTAAATTATCTTTTTTAATTTGAACTAAATCTTTACCTATTAAATTAAGATCTGGATGCGATATTATTTTCCCCTGCTCATTTACAATATACATAATTGACCCATCATTGTTTTTAATCAGTGCTTTTGAAAATTTTAATGGACTTAAACTGATAACAAGAAGTCCCAATTTTTTACCAGAATCTAAATCTTTAACTATTGAATAATTGCTTACCGTTATATCATCAATAAAACCTAAATTTAATTTTATTGGCGGTGTCCAATAATTAGAGCTATTAGATTCTATAAATTCTTTATAATATGGAACTTTATCAGTTGTAATGTCACTTTTAATATTTGGATAACCATAGTTTATTTTGTTATCAACTATTATAAAAACATCACTTATTATATCATTTGATAATGCTATAGAAGATATTTTGCTCTCTAAAGCTTTAGTAGCCAATAATTTATCATAATCATCTTTATAATCTTTTTGCAAAGTCTCAATCAAATCTTTATCTGATAAAATTTGTATTGCATAGTTGTTTATACTTTTTGTAATATACTCAATATAATTTTTGTTTTGCTCTAATACTTGATTTGCAGAATTGATATACTGCCTTTTTGCAGATGCCATCAATACATTATATATCATTCCAAGTAAAAACAAAAAAGCTAACATTGTTAACACACTAATAATTCTTATTAATCTTATCGATAACTTCTGCTTTGAAAAAATACTATTTTTTTTAATTGTGGCAATTATATTTTCCATTACAACCCTACCCACCTTTTGTACACATTTTATTTATCCACTTTAAGTATTAATGAAGCCGTTTCTGGAGATATTACATTTGTATGTAAGCCAGTCGCTATTTCAAAACCCGCATGTATAGAAATTCTTGGACATATTCTAATTTGAAAATGATAGTACTCATTTTCATCTCTAATAAAATCAAAAAACAAATTGTATGCTACATCTCCAACATTTCTTTGTAATCTATTCAATGCATTTAAAATAATACTTCCTAATTTTCTTATTTCTTCATCATTCATATTCAATATACTACTTTTATGTATAAGTGGAGCAATAGCCATTTCATAAGGGAATATGGATGCAAAGGGGCAGTAAATTATATATTGTTCGTCAATATATACTATTCTTTCTTTATTTTGTATTTCATTTTTAATAATGTCACAAATAAAACATCTTCCATTTTGATAGAAATACTCCCTTGTTTTTTTCTTCTGTTTTATTATCTTTTCAGGCATCTTTTTTATTGCGATAATTTGAGAATGAGGATGTTCTAAAGACGCACCAGCCTCTTTCTTGTAGTTTTTAAAAATTTGAACATATTTTACATCTTGCTTTTTATATAACTCCTCACTTACTTTAATAAAGCTTTTAACAACTTTATATATTTCATCCTCACTCATTTCGTGTAGATTTTTACTATGGTCAGCTGTTTCAATAACAACATAATGATAACCTGTTATAGCACCTTCTCTACCAAGTATAGGAAATTTATTTTCTACCACTCTAACATCCCAAGGATCACCATCCCTATAAACTTCAGGTGGTGTTTGTTCTTCATTTCCTACACAAAATGGACAGTTTTCTTTGAATGAAATCTTTTCAACAACCTCTTTATCCTTATAATCCTTTGGTCTTTTTAGTCTTGACTCTACTATCAATATTTGTTCATTTGTTATTTCATTCAATCTAAACTCTGCCATAATTAATCACCTAACATTCCTTTCATTTTTCTAATTAAATTTTCTTCTTGAGCTCCTGTATAGTAATAATCTTCAATCTCTTCTCTTTTTCCTAAAGCCTCCTCAATTACCTTAAGATATCCAACTGCAGTTGCTCTCCAGGTATATTTTGATTCTACTCTTTCTATTCCAAGCCTTTTATACATATCAAAGTTATCAAGGGCTTTAATGAGTCCCTCTGCTATGTCCTCTGGATTTTCTGGATCAACTACAACTCCATATCGTCCCCTATCCACAGTCTCAAGAGTTCCTCCATTTTTTGTTACAACCGCAGGAAGACCAGCATACATAGCTTCAATTGGAGCAAGTCCAAAGGGTTCATACAGTGCTGTTAAACAAAAAACTGATCTTAGCTTGCTAAAAACCCTGTATGCAGAAGCAAGCTGCTTTTGGCCATTTATAGGGAACATCGATACCTTTCCATAAAGATTATATTGTTTTATAATTGACATAATTTCATCCATTATTTCCTTCTCTTCAACATTTAAATTTGAATAATCCTCAAAGGCATTTTCTACATTTCTTAAAACAATTACAAGATTTGCCTTCTCCTGCAACTTTTTGTTTTTAGCAAAGGCAAGAACTGCTCCCTTATGGTTTTTTTTCTTATCAAATCTTGAGGATAAAACAACGTATTGAAGATTTAATCTATCTTCAGCAATGTCTCTCCTTAAATATTTGTATATATATTCTTTTGTTTTATCATCCTCTTCTCTATATTCATAGGTAAATACCTTTGTGTTTACACCCGGTGGAATTACTTTAAACTTCTTATCATCATTTACATCAACTGCACCTTTGTAGTATTTATGACTATACTGATTATATCTTTCCTGTGCTGTTGAAACAATGTTCACATAGGACCTGTTCATCGCAATTCTCTCTGCAATTATTCTCTTTGAAAAGTTGAATCTTCTTTCAAATTCATCAAAATTTTCTTTATTGACACATAACTTGTCCATCTTTTGTGCACCAAGGGAATGGGCTGTAAAGGTAAATGGGACATCAAATATGTTTGAAAGTATTGCACCAACAAGTCCACCATCTGCATAATGAGTTGTTATTGCATCAGGCTTTGTATTTTCTTTTTTGTAGAACTCAACTATCCCATTTATAAATTCATTTGCAAGATATGGCCAAAGTTGTTCCTTTGGTAAAAATTTATCACCTCCAAAGGGTATTCTAACTACTCTAACATTTTCATTGCCGTGATAAATTTCAACATCCTTTGAAAACCCTACCCATTCATCATCAACTATTTTTCTTGTAATTATATCTACTTTAACCCCCATTTCTCCAAGAGCAAGTGCAACTTCCTTTACATATACAAGCTGTCCTCCAAAATCAGGATGCTGTGTCCAGTAGCTATCGTTATTATCAAAATTTCCTTGTGGATTGATAAACGCTATTCTCATACTAACCTCCTATATATTAAATTGTTTTATTAATTCCTCATATCTTGGCATTGGCGAAATAGCACCAATATATTTTAATTTAAAAGCACTTGCAGCAAGTCCAACCTTTACTGCATCTTCAACATTTCTGCCCTTTATTATTCCTGTATAAAAACCTGACCAAAAGGCATCTCCTGCACCTGTCGTATCCTGAACTTCTGTCGCCAATGTATTAAACTGTACCATTTTATTTTTATCTGCAACTATAACACCATCCTTACCAAGTGTCATAACAACAACATCTGCACCAAGTTCAAGGAATTTTTTAATTTGATTTTTAGGAATATCCTTCCCAAACAATCTTTCTGCATCATCCTCCGACGGCTTTATAAAATCTACATACTTTATTATTGATTTTATATATCCTATTGCATCAAAATCTTTGTCCCATAAATCCCTATGATAATTTGGATCAAAACCTATTAATGTTCCACTTTCCTTTGCAGTTTTTATTGCCTTCTCTACTACTTTTCTTGATCTTTCTCTTGATAGTGGCCACGTTGAAAAATGCATAATCCTTGTATTTTTTATTGCTTTATCTAATTCCTCTGTATATTCTATTTCATAATCTGCACCTCTATAAAATATAGGTACAGGTGTCCCCCTTGACCTTGTAACAACCACCATACTTGTTGGACAAGTTGTTCTTCCTATAAGGGATGTATCTATTCCTTCATTTTGTAGATGGGAAACAAGAAAATCTCCAAATCCATCAAATCCTACACTTGAAACTGCCCTTGAATTTAATCCTAATCTTTTAGTATTTATCACTATATTAGCGGGTGAACCACCAAAATTTTTTATATATTCTTCACTTGAAAAATCTTCAGCAAAGTCTTTAGATATCATATCTATTAATATTTCTCCAACTGTCAAAAGGTCATATTCCCTATTGCTAAAGATTATTTTTTCTTCTATATTCATTTTTATCACTCCCTCTTTGAAAAGCTTTTCAAAAATAATTAAAAAAATTATATACTACTCTGCCTTTCTATTATTTCATATTCTATAGGTATCCTTTTTTCATCTCCAATTCCATCTAAGCATTTTATAGCAGCCTTTACAGCTAATACTCCTGCATTATAAAAATCAATTTTTATAGTTGATAAGGATGGGGTATAGATCTTTGCTATTGGATTATCGTCAAATCCAACAACCTTTATATCCTGTGGTACTTTAATATTATTGTCTAATAGATATTTAATTGCACCAAGTGCCATAAAATCATTTGCCGCAAAAACTGCCTCTACTCTATCTTGCTCCAATATCTTTTTCATATTTTCATATCCAGACGTAATTGTAAAATCTCCATCTTTATATATCAAATCCCTTTGGTTTATACCATTTTCAATAGAAGCCTTTAAGAATCCAATATATCTATCATATCCAGCAGATTTATCCCAAAGTGGTCCTGTAATCATAGCAACCTTTTTTATTCCTTTTGAATATAAATATCTTACTGCATCGTAGGAGGCTTTAAGATTATCTAAATTAATAGAAATTAATGATTTATATTCAAAATCTTGCCCAAAAACCACAAATGGAATATTTGAATTGTCTAAATGTTGTTTATGTCTATCTGTTAAAATAGTACCTGCAAATATTATTCCGTCTACCCTTTTTTCTTTAAGTATTTCAAAACATTCAACTTCCCTCTCTGGTTCATTTCCTGAAGTCATTAAAATTATATTATAGCTATTTTGTCTTGCCTCTTTTTCTATTCCCTTTACAAACTCTGAAAAATTTATATTTGATATATCAGGTACAACCACACCTAATGTAAAGGTCTTATTATATAGTAATCCTCTTGCCAAGGCATTTGGTTTATATCCTGTTTGTTCTAATACCTCTAAGACTCTCTGTCTTTTTTCCTCATTTACATTGGCACTATTATTTATAACCCTTGATACAGTTGCAGGCGAAACTCCCGCCAATTTTGCAATATCCCTAATGTTTAACATAGCAACTCTCCTTGAAAAGCTTTTCATATTTAATTTACCATATTATAATTCAACCTTCAACTAAAATTTAATCTATCTATATTATCTCCAAAAGTTGCCTAAGTCCATCAATAACAAAATCAGGATGATAGCTTAAAACTTCATTTAAATCAAGTACCGTATATTTTACAAGACAAGTCTTTGAACCTGCATTTTTACCACATTGAATGTCATAGTGGCTATCCCCTACATATAAAACTTCGCTTGGTGATATGTCAAGTCTTCTACAGGCCTCAAGTAGAGGTTCTGGGTTTGGTTTGTGTTCACTTGTGTCCTCCATTGCAATTATTACGTCCATTAATTCAAGCAAATTAAAATACTTAAGTCCCCTCTCTGCCATATGCTTTCTTTTAGATGTTACTACACCTATTTTAATTCCTCTATTTTTAAGCTCCTCCAATGTCTCCTTGGCATTATCCATTAGCTTTATCATACTGTCGTGTTTTTCTTCATTGTATTTTACATAGGTTTCATACATCTCCTCAACCTTTTCCTTATCATACCTTTCAAGAGTTAGCCTTAATGGTTCACCAAAATATCTCACTATTTCTTTATCATCTAAATCTCTGTTTAAATGCTTTTTTATGGTATGTTTATAGGATGATATTATAAGCTGATTTGTGTCTAAAAGAGTTCCATCTAAATCAAATAAAACTGCATTAAACATATGCTCCCTCCTAAAAAACTAACTTATAATCTATCATATCATAAATACATATTATTTCAAAACCTTGTAAAAATAAATGATAAGATATTGTTTCTGAACAAAATATTAAAGTATAATGGTAGATATTATTTTTAAAATCATATATAATATATCGTATTATAATGATATTATGGTAAAGAGGTGTTTTTATGGTTCTTTCAACATTAGACTCTATTAAAAATTTTATAAAAGAAAATACAATGTGCATTGTATATTTTTCAAGTGAGGCTTGCAGCGTATGCCACGCACTCTATCCTAAAATAGAGGAGGCTTTAACAAACTACCCAAATATAAAGCTTGCAAAGGTTGAGATTACAGACGTTCCTGAATCTGCTGGAGAATATTCTATATTTACATTTCCTACAATACTTATATTTATAGACGAAAAAGAAATAGCCCGAAAATCAAGAATAATAAGCATTGATGATTTTCAGGCAACTGTTGATAAATATTATTCACTTGTGTTTTAGTTAACAAAAGGGATTCGCCCCTTTTGTTAACCTATTTAATCAGCTCATCTATCCATTTATTATTTGTATCTATTACATATGCTATATATTTGTATTTTTGACCGTCATATCCATAATATATTTCAATACTTCCCTTTGACTTTTCAATTCCATCAAAAATTATTTCGTCTTTATACTGGTAGCTATTACTTAATATATCTCTTTTTAGGTTATTCACTACAAATTTAATCTTGTCTTTGTCATTAATTTCAACTTCATTTTTATCCTTGATAAATATCATAACCTTATCGAATTCCTTATCATCTATATTGAATATATTATAATTTATTTTCTTATAACCCTCATCCAAAGATATTAATTTCATATACTCATTATATTTACTGTCAAAACTTCCTTCATAAAGTCTTTTTATTTCTCTGCCATTTTTAAGTTTATATACTATATAAATATTATCTGATTTACTATAATCCCTTTTAAGGGATGTGATATGTTGCTGTAGAGAAAGTATTTTTTTAATTGTTTCTTTGTTTGTTATATGAAACCTTGGTGCTTTAAACTCATACTCCATATCGTAAATAATCTTTTTATTATTAGATATACACACACTCTCAACATCTTCTAACTTTGGAGGGCTGTGTCTAAATATTATTTCCGTTTGACTAATTAGCAGAAATATACACCATATAGACACAACAATTAAATATCCCTCTAAATTTCTATAAACTTTGAAATTCCTTTTTAATAGTGCCTCAGATAAATAATATCCGAAAAAAGCACCTATTAATCCCCACATAAATACTGTAAATATGTCTCCTTTTGCTATCATTGTAGCTAAACTTGAAACTCCAAACATTAACAATGCTGTATTAAAATATTTTAGTGCTTCGGCTATAGAATCAAAAACGATTAAATTTGTTGCCTTTTCGTTTTTCCTTTTTGTAAAAAGTACATAGGATAGTAAAAAATAAATTAGTATTGTTAAAATCAAATATATATATCCAGCAAAACCTGCTTTACTAAATACAATTTCGCTATTTAACCAGCTCAACAGTGGAAATAAATAAGCTATAAATGACTTATTTGATGTTAAAAGTGTTACACTATCCTCCAAGTGCAAACCATAGAAAACAACATTCAAAAATGAATTTAGAACACTTATGAAAATAAAAGGGATAAAATTAATTAATAATCCACTTGATATATGAAACAATGAGTTTGATGTAATAATACCTATTACTAAACTTTGTAAAAAGAAAATTATGCAAATTAATAGAAGCATTATATAATAATTTAATATTATACTCTTTTTCATTAATTCATTTACACCAAATGCAAAATAAATTGCTTCCGTTATTAAAAAATTAACAAAGATTGGAGTAAAAAACAAAACAAAACCCGCAAAAAACTTATTTATAAAAATATTCTTCTTTGAAAATGGCAAACTAAAGATATGAATGTTACTTCTATACCCTTGTACTTCACGGATTAAAAGCATACCTACTAAAATACTTAAAATCAATATACAAAATATAAAGTAGTCTGATTGATAATTAAACATTTGTGTAAAGGTAAATATTAATTCTTCCTTATCTGTTACCTTTGATAGTGAAATTAGCATATTTAAAGGTATATTTAAAAAGATTAGAATTAAATACATAAGGCCTACAACCCAAAACCTTTTTAAATCATTTTTAAATATTGAATTAATAGTTGATGTTCTCATACTCATACCCTATCCCCTCCATTTCATACATAAAAATTTCCTCAAGCGTAAGTGATACAATATCAAATAAAATTGGATTATAGGATTGGATAGTTTTTTCAATCTCAATCCTTTCTCCTTCAACTACAAGCACCCACATTCTCCCCTTTTGTACAGCTTTTATTAGCTTTATCCTTTTCATTAGCTCTTCAGGCATTCCATCATTAAAGGCAACTTCTACTTTAAAAATACTGCTTTTTAGTTTTTCTACTTCTTTTTCTAAAATTACTTCTCCACTATGGAGTATTGCAACATAATCACAAAAATCCTCAAGTTCCCTTAAATTATGTGATGATATTAATACTGTAAGTTGTCTATCTATAACCTCCTGGAAAATCAATTTTTTCACTCTTTGCCTTATAACTGCATCAAGGCCATCAAGCGGTTCATCCAAAATTAAAACATCTGTATTTGTTGATAATCCAAGCCATATTGCAACTTGCTTTTGCATCCCCTTTGACATATTCCTAACTTTTTTGTTTTCATCTATTTTAAATATACCCCTTAGCCTTTCATACTTAACCTCATCCCAAGTTTCATATACTGTTTTATAAAAATTTGCCATATCCTTTACTGTATATCCTGGATAAAAATATGGATTATCTGCTATAAAAAATATCTTCTTTTTTGCCTCAACATTTTCATAAATTTCTTTTTCATTCAAAGTCACAGTTCCTCTATCCTTTTCAAAAATTCCTGTCACCGTCTTTAATAAAGTTGTTTTTCCTGCACCATTTGAACCAATAAGTCCATATACTACTCCCCTTGGTATATATAGGCTTACATTCTTTATTGCCTCAAAATCATCGTATTTTTTATAAAGTCCATTTACCCTTAACATTATCTTACCTCCTTAATTTTTATAGCATCTTCTAAAACCTTTATAAAATCCTCCCTGTCCATTCCTAAATAAAGCCCCTCAAGCATAAGCTTCTTTACCTCTTCTAAAATCTTTTCTATCTTTTCTTTGTTAATATCTCTATCCTTTAAAGGTGCTACAAAGCTTCCTTTACCAGGTATTGAATATATATATCCTTGATTTTCAAGCTCCCTATAAGCCTTTTGAATTGTATTTGGGTTTATTGTTAAATCATTAGATAGTGCCCTAACAGATGGGAGTTGCTCGTGCTCCTTCAACAACCCCTTTATAATGAGTTCCTTTATCTTTTCAAATAGCTGTTCATAAATAGGAACTCTACTTCTCACATCAAGTTCAAACATAAATTCACCTCCATTTCCCTACTTTATCACCTCTTCAATCCATTTGTTACCTGAACTTATTTGATAATCTAAAATTTGATTATCTCTGTCTATTCCATATTTTTTATAATATTGTGGATATAGGGTAATTCTTATTGTGCCTTCAAAAGTACTTAAATCATATCTATCATTCAAAATATCCTCCCTTAAGTTTTTGCATACATAATTTATTTTTTCGTTATCCTTTATCTCATATGTTTTATTTTTATATATAACTACAACATCCTTTATATGCTCTGGTTTTATACGCAAAATATCATATTCAATAGTTTTAAAGTCTTTATCCTTTGATATTTGCTTTAAATACTCTTCTTCCTTTATTGTATAGTCTGTTAAATATTTTCTTTTTACTATTGAGCCATCCTTTAATTTATAAACAATGAAAGTAGAATTAACTTCATAAGGAATCTGCTTTAAACCAATTAAATAATTCTGTAACTCAATTATTTGTGCTATTGTATTAGGATTTCTTATAAGGTAATTGAAATTATTTCTTTCAATAGATTTAAATTTATGCTGTTCTATTGTAACGTACGCTCCTTCAACCTCCTCAACTTTAGGTGGCGTATGGCGATAAACTATGTCTGTTTTACCCAGAACAAATATAACAATAATCATTAATAATACATATACATAAAATCCCTTCATATATATAAAAACAACTATTTCCCTATGAAGCACCATTTGTGAAACATAATGTCCTAAAAACGCACCTATAAAACAACCTATAGTTACTCCTATAAAACTTTTAGGCAACATATTAATTATAATTATTCCAAATATCAACATTGTAATAAAAGTCACAACATACACAAATACAGGTTCTAAAAATTTAAATACAATTAATCTATTAATGTTCTCATTTTTTCTGTATAAAAACAGTGCAAAGGATAAAATGAATATAAAAATTATGCTCATTAAAAATAAAATCAAGTCCTTGCTCTTAAATAACTCTAAAGTTAAACCTGCCATTATGCTAAATGGAAAAAGATGTGGTAAAATTGTCTCTTTAAACTGTTCATACCTACCAATTAAAATGTTTTCTAATAACATATTCAAAAGTTTTACAATACCATAGGGCAGTACGCAAAAAGTAAAACTAAAAAGAGCATTAAGAAGATTATTTGTTGTCATTGTTGAAAATAAAACGCTATACATAAAAAAGATTGTACTTAAAATGAAAACTAAAATATAATACTTTAATATACTTAATTTTAAAATGTTGTAGTAATTAGTTTTCAATAATAAGAGATAACAAAGTATAACATTAAATAGACAGGCAATTAATATAAGAAAAATACCTACTAAAACTTTATTTATAAAAATTTCCTTTTTGGTAAAGGGCAGGCCATATAAATGATTATTGGAGCTATAATTTTGTGCTTCACTAAATATAACAACACCAAGTATGATTGAAAAAATAACAATACCTAAAATATATATACCATTTTCTGAATTAAATCTAAAAATAGCATATGGGTTTATGTCCTCTATATGTTTAGAATAGCCAATTAGATTAAACAGCTTAATCGGTATAAATAAACTTAAAAACAACCCATATATCAATCCAAACAGTCCAAATCTTTTAAAATCGTTTTGAAGTATCGGATGTATATGCCCCCTTTTCATTCTAAACCCTCCTTAATAACCTTTTTTTAAACACATTCTATTACATTTATTAATCTATTTAGTAGAATTCAATAACCCCTCCCCCTGTATTACGTGTATTATCTGTATTATTTTGTTTAGTACAGTTATATTATATTCTACTTCTTTGTTTTTGTAAATACTTTACTGTAAATATTTTCTTAAAACAAAAAAGACGAAGCATTTTTCTACTTCGTCTTTTTATTACTTATATACTTTATTTCATATCTAATTTCCCAAGCTCACCAAAATCCCCCTGCATCTTATCAAACAATTCTTTCCCTACAAAAAACTTATATATGTCCTCTGCCTTCTCCTTTATATTAATATCATTAAACCTTTCTGGATAAACTGTCTTTCCTATAAAGTAAGCATTAACTAAAGCTGTATCAATATTAGTGCTATAAAAATTATATGGTAACTGTGAATAAACATTGCCCTCTTTAAATGCAGTAAGTGAATCATAGAATTTTGTATTTTTACTATAATCCTGTTTAACTATTTCAAGTCCACCTAAATCAATAAATATTATATTTGGGTTCCACTCAACCAACTTTTCCTTATCAATCATAACACTTCCTGTTTTTCCTGTTTCATCTGCAACGTTTTTAATATTTAATGCTGTAAAAAGTGAATATTTACCCTGTGTACTTTCTATACCGTGCATTCCCTTCATTCCAAGAGCACCAATTTATACAGTAGGTCTATTTTCATCATTTCTGCCTGCATTTTTACCATCCCCTTGTATATTCCTTAAAGCAGTCTAAACAAACCTTCTTATTGTTTTGAATTCTTATTCTATGTTCCGCAGTAGCCTCTCCACATTCTTCACAAACTATACTGTTAAAAAGTCTTGCCCTTTCAGGAAGCTTAGTATTTAAAGGCTTTATGTCAAATACATCCTCTTGTGGTGCCTCTAAAATATACTTTTGTCTTTCTTCCCTTGACATTTCTCTATTTGAAGGTCTTAACACTACTCTTATTCCTTCACCTGTCTTTCTTTTAATAAAAGAAAAGGCCATTTTACCTCTGTCTTTAAATAATAAATTACCCTTTCCCATCGTACATCCTGTTATAACCTGTACAGCATCAACACCACAGGCATCATTTTCAGTTATGCATACAACCTCCTCATCTTTAGAAAAGGTTAAATTAAGTTTTTCTACTGCAATTTCACAGGCTCTAAATCCTATTGCAAGCCCTGGGCACTCGTGTCCGTGAAACTCCACACATTTTTTCCACAATTCTTTATTCATACCTCAACCTCCTAAATAATTTTTATTAGTAAAAAAATACAAAAAATAACCCACGAAGGATTTAACCCTTCGTGGGTTTAGCTCTGTTTTAAAAATCTTACCTTATGTGGAACTTCGTGTTCCTCATCTATGTTAACAAAATATAATATTTTAGTCAATATAAATTATTTTTTAACAATATCACTTAATTTAACCTCATATCCCTGCAAAAACTTAGAACTTATGATTTCTGTAAATTTAAAGATAAAAGGTTCTGAGTATTGATTGTTTTCACCTAAAGTGTATATCATTATATGCTCCGTATTAGGATTTATAATCCAATATTCCTTAACATTAAACTTCTCATATAAATAAAGCTTTTTCACATAATCAACTGATGCATTCGATGGTGAAACAACCTCTATTATAAATTCAGGTGCTCCTATACAGCCCTTATCATCTAACTTTGTTTTATCGCATATAACTGAAATATCCGGTTGAACTACATTTGTACAGCTATCTTCTGTCTGACCATCATCTATTAATCTAACATCAAAGGGGGCTACATATACTTCACAGGATAGTGAATTACCTTCTATATAATTTCCTATACTTCTTGATAATTCAGTTATTATCTTTTGATGAATTCTTGAAGGTGCCGGAGTCATAGCATAAAACCTTCCATTAATAAGTTCATATCTATTGTCATCTTCTTTGTTCTTATAGTCGCTATAAGTATATATTTCAAGTCTTTCAGGCAATACCATAAAATCACCCCTATTTGCCTTTTTTATAATTGTACCACAAATTTATCAGTAGATTAATCTACTTTAGGAAATCTGTAGTGCCCTACTATTTTTGGATACCACCATAAAAGATCATCCGCCTCCATTGCATAGGGACCTGCGTTATGAATTAGATAAGGTATTCCATCATCTCTTCGTTTATCAGATAAAATACCAATATGCCCAGGGTTTTTGAAAACAACAATATCTCCACCCTGCCACTGTTTCAAATTTTCTTTGTCATAGGGTTTTAGCTCTAATGTCAATTTAGTCGCGTGCCTTTTGAAAAAAACGTCTAAATTAGGAACTCTTCTAAAATCAATATTAGGATCTGGTTTTCCATTAACTCTTGGATATAGCCTTAAATTATTTTTTATGTCATTATCCACCATCTTTTTTAGGTCATATCCTGCATTTTTAAAGGCTCTCCAAATTACATCTGTGCATACTCCCTCTGTTTCTGGTGGATATCCTCCTTGATAATAGGCACTTTTATATATAGGTCTTCTCTGGGCTTCAAGCCTTGCACCTTCTACTATATCATCTAAGTCATATATACCGTCATTATCTTTATCTATAGGAATAACTATCTTTTCTACCTCAACAGTTTTTAAAATAGGCATATTATTTAAAATACTATTATCTACTATGTTTTCTTGTTTGTTTTCTTGTATTTTTTCTTGAACTTTTAAACCTATAGAGTGTTTCCTAAAAAATAAAATACAAATTATTACTAAAATAAAAGCAGATACTATTTTAATTTTGTTTTTCATAAAATTCACTCCATTTACATTTATTTCTATATAAGTATAACTAAAAATATAAATTTTTACAATTAAAATATAGTAAAAAAAGTATAAAAAATAGGTTTCATTTGGTGGTTAACACCAAATGAAACCTATTCCTCACATCTACACCACTTTTTACACTTCTCAGCCTTTTTACTACACATAACTTTATTAGAACCACAAACAGGACACTTTGTTTTGTCATATTCAACATTTATATCATATTCATTGCCGCAATCAAAACACTTAAATTTACAGCGCTTTGTTACAAAATGCCCTCCTCCAATTCTTATTGCCTTTCCTTCTGTTAGTGCTATCGCTACCTTTTTCCTTGCACTATCTATGATGTTTTGAAAGGTCTGTCTTGAGACATTCATTCTCTCTGCACAGTCCTCCTGATGAAGCTCTTCAACATCCTTCAACCTCATAGCCTCAAGTTCTTCGACCTTCAAAACCACCTCATCTAAGGAGCATTTTGGAACATTTGCTGGGACAAAATACTCCTCCTTTGGTAAATTTTCTACCATTCTGTATTTAGTAGGTCTTGGCATATACCCCTCCATTAATTTAATTTTTTCATTATATCTAAAACAATTGGTGTAAATATTTTATCAAATTCTATTCTATCTTGTGTTAAATCATTGTAATTATTTAGACTTTGAGTCATTGGAAGTTCGCCTAAAATATCAACTCCCATTTCTCTATATTCTTCCTCTGCCTTTTCTGAATTAAATAGCCTTATCTTTTTTCCACAATCTGGGCAGTTAATATAACTCATATTTTGTATAACACCTAAAATATCAATATTAAGCTTTCTTGCCATATTTATTGCCTTCATAACTATCATTGTAACTAAATCCTGAGGAATTGAAACCATTACAACTCCATTTATAGGAATTGACTGCATTACAGTTAGTGCAACATCAGATGTTCCTGGAGGCATATCTATTATTAAATAATCTAAATCCTCCCACAAAACATCAGTCCAAAATTGAGTTATTACACCAGAAATTACAGGCCCCCTCCATAAAACAGGCTGATTTTCATCCTCCATTAAAAGGTTAACTGACATCACTTTAATACCATCTTCAGTTTCAACAGGTAGTATATACTCCTCTGTTCCCCTTGCCTTCTCTCTTATATTAAGAAGTCTTGGTATACTTGGGCCTGTAACATCTGCATCCATAATACCAACACTATATCCTAACTCATTTAGTTTTTTAGCAAGCAGAACTGATACAGTTGATTTACCAACCCCACCCTTTCCACTCATTACTGCTATTACCTTTTTTATTCTATTGTTTGGATTTATTTGTACCATACAAGTTTCTTTGTCCTTTGAACAGGATGAATTTGAAGGACAAGTACTGCAATTTGACATAACATCACCCCTTTTTAGCATTTGCTATTATTAGAATATACCTATTTAACAAATATGTCAAATAGATTGTTGACAAAAATGATATATTGTAATAATATGATATTGTTATATTATTATTTAATTATTTTCTTATATTTCGGAGGTGTTATAATGACAAACAAAGATAAACAAACCATAATTATAGTACTTGGTTTAATGGCGTTTTTGGCCAATGGAGACAACTATGCTGCTGCTCCACTTATAATAAATATTGCAAAGGATTTAAATTTAAGTTTAACAACTGCCGCAGTATCTGTTACCGCATATATGCTTTCCTTTGGTCTATTTACAATCCTATTTGGACCACTTGGAGACAGATTCGGAAAAACAAAGATTATAAACATTGCTGCCTTTGGTACAGCAATATTTAGTATGCTTGGTGCCTTTGCATTTAACTTACCTTCGCTTGTATTCTTTAGAGCAGTAAACGGTGCCTTTGGTGCTGGTATATTCCCTGTTACTATGGCACTTGTTGGAGAAGTTTTTGAACCACAGGAGAGACAAAAATCCATAGGTAAGGTTATGGGTATGATGTTCTTAGGTGGTGCATCTGCAACACTTATCGGGGGAGTACTTGCATACTTTGGTTCTTGGAGAGCTGTTTACTTTATATATGGACTTGGAGAACTTATACTTGCAATAGTAATGCTAAAGAAACTACCAAAACTTCCTGGAAGAATTGATAAACTAAATTTAACTGGTATTTATAAGCAGGCACTTTCTAATGGTAAGCTTATAGCTGTTGTGTCAACTATTATGCTTGTTGGATTTAGCGTATTTGGTAGCTTCACATATACTGGAAAACTTGTTCAATCTAAGACAGGATACAACATTTTAATTGTAGGTATTGTATTAACTTCCTTTGGTATTGCAACGGTTATAGGTGGAAGAATAGCACCAAAGCTTAGAGCAAAACTACAAAATAAATTCCTTTTAGTTTTAGGATTAACAGGTTCAGTATCACTTTATCTACTTTCTGCAGCTAATTCAACAGCTTTAATAGTAGTTGCTCTATTTGGATTTGGTCTTGCCTTTGTTTCACTACAATCAACACTTGTTTCAACAGCACAAGAAACTATGCCTACACTTAGAGGTACTGCTATGTCCCTTGCTTCCTTTAATATGTTTGTAGGTGGTGCAATTGGAACAAGCGTAAATGGGAAAATAATAAATCTATATAATAACTACAGCTATGTATTTATTGGTGCATCAATTGCAATGCTTCTTGTTTCCTTCATAGCGACATATACAGTAAAAAACGCAATGAAAAAATAAAGCAGGCTTTCGCCTGCTTTATTTTTATGCTACTTTTTTCTTCCTTCTTGAATCGTGGATTACAAATGCAGCACCTATCATAATTGAAGCTGCACCTGCTCCAAATAGGGTTGTTATGTCTACTACTGAACCTGTCTTTGGTAATTTACCATCTTTATTTTGTTCAGCTCCTTCATTATTGGTTGCTTCCTTATCATCTGTTGTTTTATCATCGTTTTGTATTTCATCATTAGTTGTATCTTCAGTATCCTTTATTTCTTCAACCTTTGTTGTGCTTAACTTCCAATTCTTTTCTACAGTATTTGCAATTGTTCCATATTTCTTGAAGTATTCTATCATTAAGCTTCTTACTTGTCCATCATCTCCAAGTGCCTTTTGTGAATCATATACAACTATACTTGGATCTGTATTACTTATTCCAGCAGCAGCCATAAATCCACCGCCACCATTGTATCTGTAGTTGTTAATTGCTACTGTAAATACATCAGTATCCTTTATTAATTTACCCTTATATCTTAAATTCTTAATTCTATTTCCAACAGGTTGTGTTAAATCAATATCGTATGTTGCACCATATAATTGGTCAAGATTGTAATCAGGAATGTTTAGTACTGGATCCTTTTCTATCTTATCTGTTGGGCTTTGAACTTGCTTATAGTATCTTGCTGACCATTCTAACCAGTCCTTCAACTGCTTTCCTGTCATCTTTATACCATATAGGAAGTTTTCATAAACATATACTGACATAATATCTTGTATAGTTACATCACCTTGTGGTATATAAGCCTTTGAACTTAATGGTGCCGCTATTGAAAGTTGTGTTCCTGCTGCTTCCATCTGAACTTTATTTATAAGTTCCATTATAGCAGTAGGTTCTATTGTTTGATTTAAACCTGTAAATTCTCCTGTAGCCTTTCCTACAACTGTTTTAATATATTCTATAGTCTTATCTTGATATGGCTTAATTAAATTAACAATCTCTATATCTTCTTCAATTGTGCTATCCATCTTTACGTTCTTTGCTGATACTGAATATGTTCCATCTTGATTTACATAGATATCAATTTGTGATATATATTGTGCCCATTTTCCTGGTTCAGTAACTATCACATTCTTTCCTTCAGGATTTTTATATGCATTTTCTGTAATTAAGCTGTGTGCGTGTCCTGCAACAATTGCATCTATTCCGCTTACATTTTGAGCAATAGCCTTAATTTGGTTTTCTGGTATTATATCTGTTTGTTTTTCTTCTCCGCTGTGTGCTGATACTATTACAACATCAGCACCCTTATCCTTAACTTCCTTAACCCACTTCTTTGCCTCTTCAACTAAGTCTTTAAATTCTAATCCCTTGTAGTTTTGTGGTGATTCCCAGCTTGGTATAGTTTTAGTTGTAAGCCCTATAACAGCTACCTTAACTTCCTTCCCATCTACATTAAAGGACTTAATAATATATGGTTTTACAAAGTTTTCTCCATTTTCTTTATACGTATTTGCAGATAATACATTAATATTATTTTTCTCTGCATCCTTAATTACTCTATTTAAAGTATCAAGACCATAGTTATATTCGTGGTTTCCTAATACCCAAGCATCATATCCCATTGCACCCATTACCTTCATCATTGGATATTCTGCTGTTTTATCTATCATATTGTAATAATAAACAAGTGGTGTTCCTTGAATTGTATCTCCATTGTCTATTAACATTACATTTGGATTTTGAGCTCTTAGGTTTTTAACAAAAGTTGATACCTTAGCAAGACCTTGTCCAATTTCTACTCCCTTTGAATCAACTGGTGGCTTTCCTGTAGCATAATCAAAGTTTAGCACATTTCCGTGAACATCTGATGTTGCAACTATTGATATTGATTTTTTAAGATTTGTTATTCTATTATTCATAGTTGTTTCTACTTTTCCTGTTTCTTTAACTGCATCAATTAAAGCATCTCTTACTAAAATAAATGTGTTATTCTTTGGATCTGCACCGCCTGCTCCTACAAATGCTGTGAATCCATCTCCACCTGTTGCCATAAAATCATTAGTAACAACCACTAATTTTTCTGTATCTGAAATTGTTTTACCATTTTCTCTTATAATATCAACAACTCTGTCTCCTGATGGTCTTGTCGGATCGTATTTTACCTTTAATCCTGAAACTTGTATTCCCTTTCCAGCATCCATAAAAGCTTGTTCTAATACTGCCTTTAATTGTGCCTTTGTCATTTCAAGTTTAACTAAAGTATTGTCAAAGGGCATTAAGTAGAAAATTGTACCAACAGTTATATCCCCTGCTGGAATATCTATTCTTATACCGCCATTATTTTGAAAAGCAACATCTGCATTTAATTTCTTTCTCATTACATCTGTAACCCAGTTTCCAAGATATGATTCACCGTATGGGCTTTGTTTTTGTGTTCTTGTTAAGTTTTTATCTGTATAACCAATCTTGACATCAAATATTGGCTTTAAGTCTTGATATGCCTTATCTACTATAGCTTGTACCTCTGCATCATAAACTGGTTCTGCTGTTTTATACCCTGAAGCATTATCAAGTGCAATATAACTTCCTGTGAAGCTTGGTTTGCCATCCTTAACTGTCATTTTTACGTGAATATAGCCCTTTCCACTTGAATTTGCTATATACACCGGAATACCATTTTCTGCCTGTGTATAAACTATTGTATGTGAATGTCCTCCAAATACTGCGTCAACACCCTCTAACTTATTTGTTATATCAAATATCTTACCTGTTTTGCCTGTCTTGTCGCTTCCTTCGTGAATTAGTGCTAATACAACATCTGCCTTATTGTTATCTCTTATATCCTTAACAACTGCATTTATTTCAGCTACTTCATCCTTAAACTCAAAGTTTTCTACATTTTTAGGAAGAACTATTGTTGGGGTTTCTGTAGATATAGCACCAACAACTGCTATTTTTAAACCATCCTTTTCTAAAATCTTATATGGTTCAAATACTCTTTTTCCTGTTGTTTTGTCATATAGATTTGAACATACAAAATCATATTTAGCAACTGGTTCTTCCTTATGCATATTTACGATTTTGTCTAATCCCCAATCAAATTCGTGATTTCCAAGTGCAGTTACATCAAGTCCTACATTATTTAAAAATTCTTTAACTGGTTTTCCTAAAAGTACATTTGAAACAGGTGAACCCTGATATAGGTCTCCGCCGCTTAGGAAAATAAACCTATCTGGATTTGATTGTTTAACCTTTTTAATTCTGTCTCCTAAGACAGCTGCAACCTTGTTATTAGAAGAATCCTGTAAAGTTCCGTGAAAATCTGTAATTTCAATGATGTCATAAACCTTTTCAGTTGTCTCTGCCTGTGCTAAGGTTATAAGTCCTGGTTGTAACATCGACAAAATCAGCAACAAACTAAGTATAAAACTGGTAACCTTAGCACCAATTCTTTTGATTCTCATATTTTATTCCCCCTTCATTTTTTTGGTGCATTATCTATTATATTACTTTTATTTCATTGTGTAAATATTTCGAATAAAATTTTAGAAATGGTTTTCTGTTTTTTATGTTTTAAAATATTTGCAGGATTTTTTTCACAAATGTTGAATTATTTATATAGAAACAAATAGGAAGGGGAAGGGGCATGCAAAGTTTGATATGCGAAAAATCACTTTATATACTTGAAAATATGCCTGTTTTAATAGATGCTCTTGATGAAAATGGAAATATAATTCTATGGAACAAGGAGGCTGAAAGGGTAACAGGATATTCTAAGGAAGAAATAATAAACAATCCCGATGCCTTTAAGCTTTTATATCCTGATGATACATATAGAAGCTATGTTTTGAGCCTTGTTCCAGAGCTTGAAAATAACTTTAGAAACCTTGAAACCACTATAACCTGCAAAGATGGGAGTCAAAAGGTTATATCTTGGTCAAACGTTTCATCCTTATACCCAATTGAAGGATTATCCCTTTGGGCTGTTGGAGTTGATATCACTAAAAGTAAAAAGGCTGAGGAAAATCTAAAAAACATTACAACTGAACTATTATCTATAGTTAAAGCCTTTCCAGACCTTTATTTTAAAATAGATAAGGATACAACAATACTTGACTTTAGAACCTATAATAGGGATGATTTGTATGTATCTCCAGATAAAATAATTGGAAATAAAATAATAGATATGCTGCCAATGGATGTGGCACTTCTATATAAATCAGCAATTGATTATACATTAAGTACAAAAAAAATAAAATCAATTGAATATAGTCTTTCCTTTGATTCTTCCAAACAATACTTTGAAGCAAGGATTGTAGCACTAAACGAAAATCAGGTTATTGCAGTTGTAAGAAACATCACAGAAAAAAAACTCATAGAAATTAAAAATTTAGAGCAGCAAAAAAGATATAAGTCCTTTTTTGACTACAGTCCTGATATGCTTTTAGAGGCAGACATATACTCTGGTTATATATTTGTTGCAAACCCTACTTTCTTTAAAATAACTAAAATTGATAAGAATGAACTTGAAGAATTTACTATATACGATTTATTTAACTTAAATTCGGCAAGTGAACTTTAAAAAAGTTTCTACTTGCCATTTTTGTTTTATTTATGAATAAATTTACATTTATTATAGCATTTTAGACCGTTAGGTCTTTTTTTGAGTATACTTAATAAACCCAAATATTATTTGGATTTTTAAGGTAATTTATTTTTTTATTTTACTATTATGTGTATACTGCTATCATTTTTCTACTAAATACATGTATTTGTTTTTGAATATGAGTAATGATTTTTTCTAATAAGCAATTAT
>NZ_AXAA01000009.1:0-80308 GCF_000472625.1 Caloramator sp. ALD01 | reverse complement strand
AAAAATCATTACTCATATTCAAAAACAAATACATGTATTTAGTAGAAAAATGATAGCAGTATACACATAATAGTAAAATAAAAAAATAAATTACCTTAAAAATCCAAATAATATTTGGGTTTATTAAGTATACTCAAAAAAAGACCTAACGGTCTAAAATGCTATAATAAATGTAAATTTATTCATAAATAAAACAAAAATGGCAAGTAGAAACTTTTTTAAAGTTCACTTGCCGAATTTAAGATATAAAAAATGGAGAAGAATTTCAAATGGAAAATCCTAAATTAAGATGTTTAAGATTGTGGTTAGAAAATGAATTTCCGTTTGAAATAAAAAATGATAAAATGGAATTTAAATTACAAAAAAGAGATTCTAATGTTGTTATAAATGTTAATATCTTTGAAAAAGGTATATATCAAAATAAAAACTATATTCTTGCAAATTTTTTTGATTATATTAAAATTGATTATATATTAGCTAAACAAGAATATGATAAAAAATTATTCAATATTATTTTGGGTGAATTTGAAGTAGAGGTTACTTTTTCAATAGATATGATAAAGAATGGATATGAATTATATAAATTTTTAGATGGTGGTTGGCCAGCTTTTCATGATTCAACTATTAAAATTATTAATTACAATTCAGATAATACTATATTGCGATTTTATGATGCACTTCCTGATAATTATGTATTGGATTTAATAATAAATGAAATTATATTTGAAGATTATAGAGAGAAAACAATAGATTTTCTTGAAAATGGTAAAATTGTGAGTATTGAATTTTCTAAAAAAGAAGAGTACTTTGAAATAAAAATAGTACATTATAGTTATTTTGATAATAAAGATTGTGTTATAGATTACGAAGATGAAGTAATTATAAGATGTAAATGTATAGAATTTAGTTTTTATAAGTAAATTCGAATTATTCACCAAGTTGAACAACAGAATGATACGATAGATAGAAGCCTTGAGAAATCAGGGCTTTTTGCTTTTTGAATGGCAGCCATATCACATATAACTTATGAGTGAAACAAAAAAGATAAATTGCATATTGATATGCATACAAGTTGAAAAAAATAATTAAATATAATAATATAAGAATAAAAGAGATAATTTGTAATCAATATAAAATTGGTGTAATACAGAAAAATTAGTAGGTGAAAATATGAAGATACAAAATCCCCACGATAAATTTTTTAAAGAAACCTTTTCAGATATAGAGGTAGCAAAGGACTTTATAATAAACTATTTGCCACAGGAAATAGTAAGATTAATAGATTTAGAAACATTAGTACTACAAAAGGATAGCTTTATAAATGAAAAGCTACAGGAAGTATATTCAGATATGTTATTTAAGGTAAATATAAATAAAAGAGAAGGATATATATATTTTCTATTTGAACATAAAAGTTATGTAAGTAAACAAACAGCCCTGCAGCTATTGAGATATATGGTAGAGATATGGGAGATGAACATAAAGAAGGAGGGATTAGGTAAATTACCAATAATAATTCCTCTTGTAGTATATCATGGAAGTGAAAAATGGAACATAAGAAATGATTTAGGAACAATAATAGAAGGATATGATGAGTTAACAGAAGAAATTAAAAGATATATACCAAACTTTGAATATCTTTTATATGACATATCAAGATATAAAGATGAAGACATAAAGGGACAAGTACAGCTAAGAATAATGTTATCAATATTAAGAGATATATTTTTAGATGATGTAAATAGGATGAAAAAAACGATAGTAAATGCAGCAAGGTATTTAGTAGAACTTGAGGATAAACAAACAGCTTTACATTATTTTGAAACATATATGAGGTATATATTTAATTCATATCAACAAATAACAGAAAGAGATTTTCAGGAGATAACGAAGGACATAGAGAAAATATTTGTAGAGGGGAGTGAGTATGCTATGACATTGGCAGAAATGTTTAGACAGGAAGGAAGACAAGAAGGAAGACAAGAAGGAAGGCAAGAAGGAAGGCAAGAAGGAAGACAAGAAGGAGAAACAATAGCATTAGTGAAAACAACAATAAAATTATTAACAAAGAAATTTGGAATAATACCTAATGATTTAAAAATGAGACTACAAGAATTAGATGTAGCTACATTGGAAATTATAGTTGGAGATATATTAGATATGAAAACCATAGATGAAATAAATAAATATTTGAAGAAGTAATTTGAAACAAAAAATATATTTTGAAAAAGAAAATATTTACAGTTTTGGCGGGGATGGTGAGCTTATGCTAACTATCCTCGCTTCTTTGGTTCTTTGCCAATGTTGGGGCGGGTATTCGATTAGAATGCCTGTCCTTTCTTGTTTGAGAATGATTTTAGAAAGATAGGTTATATTGGTGAGAGTCCCCAACAAAAGAGGTTTTTGTCAATTGTCGCGGCAGGTATTCGGTTAGAATGCCTGTCTATTTTTATATTAGGATTAAAATTTTTCTTCACAAAATCTACACAAAACTCACATAAAATAATCACAACCTTAATTTACAATCAAAGTATAAGATAAGCCAATAAAATTTTTGAAAAAATAATTTTAAAAAAGGTGGTGGATTAAATGACAAAGATTAAGTCATTAGAGAAAAGAAGAAATATAAAAATTAGACTGTTTATACAAATATTCTTCTTTGCTACTATTTTATTGACAGCAATAAATGAATATCTTTCTAAAAAGAATATAACAATACCATTTATTTCAAAAGCCTCATTACACGGATTGTGTCCATTTGGTGGAGTAGTATCAATATATAAATTTGTAACAGAGGGAAGTTTTGTTCAAAAAATACATGAATCATCATTTGTTATGCTCGGAATAGCAGTATTTTTATCGATATTATTTGGACCTGTATTTTGTGGATGGGTATGTCCCTTAGGTTCAGTTCAAGAATGGATAGGAAAGCTTGGTAAAAAGATTTTTGGCAGAAGGTATAATACTTTTATACCTAATAAATTGGATAAAAAACTTAGATATTTAAGATACTTTACATTTGCTTGGATAGTATATGTTATAGGCAAAACAGGCAAATTATTATTTAATGACATCGACCCTTATTATGCACTATTTAATTTTTGGACAGGAGAGGTTAAAATACAAGCAATTATTTTATTGGTAGTAGTATTAGTATCATCACTTTTAATAGAAAGACCTTGGTGTAAGTATTTATGTCCCTTAGGTGGATTTTTAGGGTTATTCAATTTTATAAGTATATTTAAAATTAGGAGAAACAAAACTACATGTATTTCTTGTAAGGTATGTGATAAAGGTTGTCCTATGAATATTGTTGTTTCAGATAAAGATGTAATTAAAGACCATCAGTGTATTAGATGTTTAAAGTGTACTTCTGAGGTTAATTGTCCAGTTGATAATACTGTATTTTTAAGTACAAAGGGTGGTGAACTTAATGAAGATAAATAGTAGAATTATTGCACTAAGTATATTTATTATAATATTTGGAGGAGTTGGATTGGCAAAATTAACTGGAATGTGGAAAACAACCTCAACAAAGGTGCCAAGAAAGATTACTGAAGGCGAATCAGCAGGACAATTTAATCCAAATGATATAAAGGGCTCATATACATTTAAAGATGTTATTCATAATTTTGATATACCTGATGAAGATTTAGCTGAAGCATTTTTGATAGATAAAAGTCAAATTGATACATTCAAGTGTAAAGATTTAGAGGCAAACTATTCAGATACACAAGGGAAGGATATAGGAACAGGTGCTGTTAGAGCCTTTGTGGCATTTTATAAAGGAATAGATATAGATTTAACTGAAGAGACATATCTTCCAAAACAAGCTGTTGAAATAATATTAAAAAATGGTAAACCAACTAAGAAACAAATAGAATATATGAAGACACATAGTGTTGAAGTTGAGAAATAAATAAAAATTGTATTAAATACATTGCTTAGGGATGCATCAAAATCACATTTAAAAGTTATTCAAAATAATATTAAATAAAATAGAGCATGAAAATATCAAGTTAATGAAACAATTTAATACTTAATAGTTTATAACAGCAAAAAATTTTTTGTATAAAAACACAACCTTTCTTGTATCAACAGCATCCTCCAAAGACACATTGAACAACACAATGATACGATAGATAGAAGCCTTGAGAAATCAGGGCTTTTTGCTTTGTAGTGTAAATAGATTTAGAGGCGATGGGGTTTGAATAAAAACATATCACAAAAAAAAGGAAAGTAAGTGGAAATGAAGAATAAATTAAATAAGACATAATTTTATTTCTCCTTAGGAGGCATTATGTTTTTTTTATATATAAGATAAATCAAAGGGGAGATGAAATTCCAATATCATATAACTTAACAAAACTAAATGTTATAACAGGAGGAATTATGAGATTAAGTAAAAGAATTCATACTATAATGTGGATAGCTTTAATATTAATTATTTTATTATATGTTATACCAATACCAATAAATAAGACATTTGATGCTATAGAGATAAAACTTGACAATCCTTCCTATATTGTTCCTTGTAAAATTAAAGTTTACGGAAAATATTATAAGAATTTATTTACCGATGATTTTTTCAATGGTCATATTATTGTTTCTAATTATAAGCTTACAAATGAAAAAATGCGAAAAGTATATTTTTTAAAAGATGGTTGTCCTCTTGAATATTACTATGATACAGGACGATATGATAGTTATGGTTATAAAATTTATCAAGAATATATTCTTGGGCATTTATATTCAAAAACTTGGTTTCGTAGAATGACCATAAGTGTTTATAGAAATAATGCATTAAATAAAGAAGGAAATGGGAAAATTAATGGTGATTGGGGAGACTGGAGTACTATAGATGGATACTGCATTGTTACAAATGCAACTACCAGAGAAGAGGCCATAAATATATTATTGAAAAATAAAGTTATTCCGTAAATAAATTAATCATCAAAAATTGTGGTTTAACTATATATATAATATAAATGTGCAGCTTATTTTTGTAATAAATATATATGTAAGAAAAACAGACTAAATATTTATATAAATTTTAAGAAGAAGTCTATAATTAATATTTATGATAAGTTTCTAACAAAATACTTTAGTAACGATATGTTAGTTAAATCTTAAGAAAAGTATTTTATTAAGAAAAAATATGGGGGTAATATAAATGGGTAAATATTTAAAAAAGTTTAAACTTCTGGTTTTTATAAACTTAATTTTAGTTATATTAACTGCATCACTTGACTCATTGAAAGCAATGCTATTTAAAATTATTATAGATACAGCAACGAATGTTGGGAAGTTTACTTTCAAAGAAACTATACTGTTTTCGATGCTATTTTTAATAGCTTTATTTTTAGTTTCTTTTGCTTCAAAGAGATATATAGCAATTTTGAATAAAAATATTATTATTTCTTTAAAAAGCGATTTGATTGATAGTATTTTATTTTATAAAAATAAATTCATATCAGAACGAAATTCGGAAATATTATCAATCTTAATAAATGATGTTAGATTAATTGAAACAGATTATATTGCCAATATTACAAATTTACTTAAATTTACTATTCTTTTTATTGTGTCTTTATTCTTATTATTAAGAATAAATGTATGGCTTACTGTTTCAATTTTTGTTTTCGGTTGGTTACCATTACTAGTTCCTAAATTATTAAACAAGCACATTCAAATACAAAAAAATAATTTTTCAAGTTATAGTAACACTTTTGTTGAAAAAGTTAAGGAAATGCTGTATGGCTTTGAAGTTATAAAAGGATTTGGGATAGAAAAACGTGTATTTGATATGGTAAATAATGAAAATATATTGGTTGAAAATACAAAATGTAAATATACAAATCTTGAAGGTTTGAATGAGTCATTAACAGAAGTTTCAGGGATATTTATTTTTATTTTAAATATGATGGTAGCTGCATACTTTACGTTGAGAAAAGAAATAACATTAGGAGATATGATAGCTGCAGTTCAATTAATGAATTATATTATTGAACCTTTAATTTATATTTCCAAGATACGTGCAAAGATGAAATCAGTTAACCTGATTGTAGAAAAAATTATGAATATTATCAACAATAAAGAAGAGTATAGAGGTGAGGAAATAAACGAAAGTATTCAATTTATTGAGTTTTCAAATGTTAGCTTTGCTTACAAACCCAATATTAAAGTACTTGAAAATATTAATTGCATTTTTGAAAAGGGTAAGAAATATGCAATTGTTGGTACTAGTGGTAGCGGTAAATCTACATTAATGAAACTCATTATGATGTATTATGATAATTATCAAGGAGATATTTTAGTTAATAATAAACCTTTGAAAATATTTAATCCTATAGATTGGTTTAAAAAAATCTCTATAATACATCAGAGTGTTTTTCTTTTTAATGATACCATAAAAAATAATATAACTTTATATAAAGATTTTAATGAAGAAGATATTCAAAAAGTAATAGATATATGTGGATTAAGACATCTTATTAATAAACTTGAAAATGGAGTAAATGAGGTTGTAGGAGATAATGGAGCAAACTTATCTGGAGGAGAAAAACAAAGAATATCCATTGCAAGAGCACTACTAAGAAATTCAGAAGTTTTTCTTGTTGATGAAGCAACCTCAGGATTAGATAACATAATAGATAGAGAAGTTGAGGAAACTATATTAAAAATTAATAAAACAGTAATTGTAATTACGCATAGATATGATGAAGAAATTATGAAAAAATATGATAATATTATCGTTTTAAATAACGGAAAAATAGTTGAACAAGGAAGCTTTAATGATTTAATAAATTTACAAAAGGTATTTTATAGTTTATATAAAAGTGAAAAAATCAAAAGTGAACAAATCAATAACTCCAATACATAAATGATGAAATTGTGCAATTGTAATTTTACCGTTTTATTTTAGTTGTTTATAACTTATTAATGCTGTTTGTAAGATTTGGGTTGTACATTTAGAAATTAGGACTTTTTAATGACAGCAATATCACATATAATTTTTAGATTGGTGATATTGCTGTTTTTGTATTATTTTAGTGACGTAAATATAAACTTAGTTTAAAATAATTATAAAATAAAATAATATCTATAAGTATGAATGTAGTTTAAAAGGCGAATAGTGTAAAAATAATTCTATTAAAGCTAAATGTAGTAGATATATCACAATCTAAGAGTATGAGCTACAGAACTGTAATATGTTCAAGTCTATCATAAGGAATTAGTGAGATGGATAATGTAATATTTTCAGAGAATATATTGACAACATCAGGGAAGATGGCTTAATTTTAGGTTACAATGTTATTTGAACAAAGTTAATATAAAAAACATCGATTTTATATTAAAATCCTGTCCAACATTTTTGTATTGCTTCAATGTGATAGGGGAAATTATGTAATACATTTTTTAGTTATAAATAGGATGGAGGGGTATTATGTTTAATCTTTTGGGTACTATTGTAAATGCAATAGCTATTGTGGTTGGGAGTTTAGTAGGAATTTTTATCAAAAGGGGGCTTCCAGATAATATAAAGGAAACAGTGATGAAGGGGCTTGCACTTTGTGTGTTGTATTTGGGGTTTTCAGGAACATTAAAGGGCAATAATCCACTTTTAATGATTTTGAGTATTGTAATTGGTGGAGTTGTTGGAGAAGCAATTGATATTGATAAGGCGATTACAAAATTAGGCAACAATATAGAAAAAAGATTTAAGGGCGGAGAGAGTAAAATTTCACAAGGTTTTGTTGCTTCAAGTTTATTGTTTTGTGTAGGTTCAATGGCAATTGTCGGTTCTTTAGAAAGTGGACTTACAGGTAATCATCAGATGCTGTATGCAAAATCAATATTAGATGGTGTAAGTTCTATTATTTTTTCGTCAACATTAGGAATAGGAGTTATGATTTCAGCTATATCAGTATTTATTTACCAAGGGTTTATAACTATTTGTGCAGCTTTGCTCAAAGGCATTTTACTTGAAACCGTAGTTGCTAATATGACAGCCATTGGTAGTTTACTTATAATAGGTATAGGTCTAAATATGCTTGGTATTACAAAAATAAAGGTAGCAAATTTACTCCCAGCAGTATTTATCCCTATAATATATCAATTATTTATAAGATAAAAGGAGGACAAAAGATGAGAGTTAGTAAATTATTTATGCCAACACTAAGGGAAGTTCCATCAGAGGCTGAAATAGCAAGTCATCAATTGATGTTAAGGGCAGCACTTATTAGAAAGTTAGCTTCAGGTGTATATAATTTTCTTCCTTTAGGACTTAGAGTATTAAGAAAAATAGAAGAGGTTGTTAGACAGGAAATGAATAGAGAAGGTGCACAGGAAATTTTATGTTCAGCTCTTCTACCTTCAGAATTGTGGAAAGAATCGGGAAGATGGGATGTTTTCGGCCCTGAAATGTTTAAACTTATAGATAGAAATGATAGAGAATTTTGTTTAGGGCCAACTCATGAGGAAATATTTACAGATATTATTAGAAATGAAATAAAGTCATATAAGGATATGCCATTAAATCTATATCAAATTCAAACAAAATATAGAGACGAAAGAAGACCAAGATTTGGAGTAATGAGAAGTAGAGAATTCATAATGAAGGACGCATATAGCTTTGATACTTCTTGGGAAGGTTTAGACGAGTCATTTAATAAGATGTATAGGGCCTATAATAAAATTTTTGAAAGATGTGGATTGGATTTTAAAGCAGTTGAAGCAGATACAGGTGCTATGGGTGGGACAGGTTCAATGGAGTTTATGGTTAAATCAGATATAGGAGAGGCAGAAGTAGTATTTTGTACATCGTGTGATTATGCAGCAAATGTTGAAAAGGCTCCAACCTTTGAAGCTGAAATCTTAAGCAGTGAGGATATGAAAAATATAGAAAAGGTTGAAACACCAAATGTAAGAACAATAGAAGAATTAGTAAAGTTTTTTAATACAACTTCAGAAAAGTTTGCCAAAACCTTGATATATAAAGCCGATGATAAAGTTGTTGCAGTTATGGTTAGAGGAGATAGGGATGTAAATGAAACAAAGGTTATCAACCAATTAAAGTGTATAAACTTTGAAATGGCAGATGCAGAAACAGTTAAAAGAGTAACAGGTGCAGACGTTGGCTTTGCAGGTCCTATTGGAATAAAAGTAGATGAGCTATTGATAGATTATGAAGTTAAAAACACAAAAAATATGATTGTTGGTGCAAATGAAACAGGATACCATATCATTAATGCTAATTTTGGAAGAGACTTTAATGGTATAGTTGGTGATTTTAGAAATATAACACAAGGTGATAGATGTCCTAAATGCGGTGGAAGTATAGCAATAAATAGGGGGATAGAAGTTGGACATATTTTTAAGTTAGGAACAAAGTATTCTGAAAAGATGAATGCAACATTTGTTGATGAAAAGGGAGAACAAAAACCAATTATTATGGGTTGCTATGGAATAGGAATCAATAGAACAATGGCTGCAATAATTGAACAAAATCATGATGAAAAGGGAATTATATGGCCAATTTCTATTGCACCTTATACAGTAATAGTTGTACCTGTTTCTATGAAGGATGATGAACAAGTGAAGGTAGCAGAGGAGATTTATAATAAGTTAAATGATATGGGTGTTGAAACTTTAATTGATGATAGAGATGAAAGAGCAGGAGTTAAATTTAACGATGCTGACCTAATTGGTATTCCAATTAGAATAACTGTTGGAAAGAAAATTAAAGATGGCATAGTTGAGTTTAAACTTAGAAATTCAAGTGAAGTAATAGATATTAAGGTTGAGGATATCTATAATAGGGTACTTGAGGTAATTAAAGAAAATATAAAGTAAAATTGTTTGGAAATTATAAAAAACAAGAAGGAGAAGGGTATGGAAAAAAGTATACATATTTTAATTTGTGATGATAATCAAGCCATTCACGATACAATTGGTGCTTATATAAAGGCTGAAGGTATGACATATTCTTCAGCCTTTGATGGATTGGAAGCACTTGAAATTTTCAAAAAAGAAAAACCTGATTTTGTTATATTAGATATAATGATGCCTAAAATGTTTGGTACGGAAGTATGTAAGGAGATAAGAAAAATAAGTGATGTACCAATCTTAATGTTAACTGCAAAGGGAGAGGAGATAGATAGAATTGTTGGACTTGAAATTGGTGCTGACGATTATGTAGTAAAACCATTTTCACCAAGGGAAGTTGTTACAAGGGTAAAGACTATTTTAAAGAGATATCAAGCAAACAATAAAGAAATAAAAGAAAATAAGAAAGTTGTTAAAGTTGATAATTTAGTTGTAGATTTGGAAAAATATACAATAGAAATAGACAATCATCCTATAGATGCAACACCTAAAGAAATTGAGATTTTGTATCTACTTGCAAGTAATATAGGTAAAGTATTTACAAGAGAACAAATTTTATCAACAATATGGGGATATGATTATTTTGGTGATACAAGGGCAGTAGATACGCATATAAAAAGGTTAAGAAAAAAATTACCTGAAAGTGGTGTTAGTTGGGGAATTAAATCTATTTATGGAGTAGGATATAAATTTGAGGTGCAAAGATGAAAAAAAGTTTATTTAATCGATTATTTATTAATATAACTTTAATATTAGTAATTGTTTTTTCTATATCTTTGTTTGTAGGTAGATTTGTAATTGAAAAATACTATATTAATATTAAAGTAGATGAACTAAAACCTGAATTACAAAACATAATTGATGAAATTAATAGTAAAGGGAAAAGTAATGTTAATCTCAATAGATTACCTTTTATTGTGAAAGCTTATGATATTTATAAAAATGAGATGAATGTTTTTGAGAATCCATTTAAATCAATTGAGGAATATGGTGAAGATAAAGAACCATATTTTGAAGACAATATAAAAAAGTCAATAGAACCATTTATGAATGAAGTTTTTTCAGGTGAGGAGATTAAAAAAATAACCAATCTAGAAGCAATTGAAGGAACATCCATTGTTTTAGGAATACCTATTAAAAAAGATGGACAAATAATAGGGGGAGTGTTTTTATTAAAACCTGTTAGTGATTATATATCTGCATTAAATGGATTTAATATGGTATTTTTATTTATGAGTATATTGATATTAGTTATAATATTAATCTTATTATATTTCTCTATAAAACCACTTATAATTCCACTTAAAGATATGGCTTATAGTGCAAAAAAAATGGCACAGGGAGATTATAGTGTAAGGATACAAGAAAAAGGATATGGAGAAGTTGAAGAATTAGCAAACAGTTTTAATATTCTTGCTATTAATTTAGAAGAAGCATCTAAGTTGGCAGAGGGGCTTGAAAAAACCAGGAGGGAGTATGTAGCTAATATTTCACACGAATTAAGAACTCCAATAGCTTCTTTAAGAGCCATGAGTGAAACATTATTGGATGGAATGATTAATGATGAGCAAGAAAAACAAAGATACTATCAAATAATGCTGACAGAGTCTATAAGATTGCAAAGATTAATAAATGATATGTTAGAACTTTCAAAACTTCAATCAGGTAATGCATATTTAGAAAAGAGTACAGTAGACATATCAAAACTAATAAATTTAGTTTACCAAAAATTTGCTGGTATTGCAGATGATTTAGGAATCGAATTAAAATTAAAAAATGATATAAAAAATTTGCCTTTAACATACACAAATTCTGAAAGAATAGAACAGGTTTTGATTATTTTATTAGATAATGCTTTTAAATTTACCCAAGAAGGTGGTGTAGTTACTATTTCCTCAAATATAGATAATGAAAAGGTAATCATTAGTGTTGAAGATACAGGGGAAGGGATTAAGAAGGAGGATATTCCATATATATTTGAAAGATTTTACAAAGCAGATAAATCCAGAACAACACAGGGTACAGGATTAGGCCTTGCGATAGCAAAGCAAATAATAGAGGCATTGGGTGAAAAAATTTGGGTTGAGTCTACAGTAGGAAAGGGTACTAAATTTAGTTTTACAATAGGAATAAAAAAATAATTTCCTTTTTAAATCAAATTACCGCCATTTTTTTGCCACAATTATATCTTATACTTAAAACATCAAGAGGAAAACAACAAGAAAATGGAGGTAATAAAATGAAAAAGTTAACTGTTTTAACATTAGGATTAGTATTAACAATTTCAACTTTAGCAGGTTGTGCTAAAACATCACAAAACAATTCAACAAATAATACAAATACAGCTCAAACTCAACAAGGAGCTCCACAAGGAGGAAGACCTATGGGTGGAGGATTAGGTGGTCAATCTATAGATACATCAAAGTACACAAAAAAGTATCTAGATATAGCTTATGCAAATAAGTCACAGAGCCAAAAATTAGACATATATCTACCAAATGAAGGGGATGGACCATTCCCAGTAATCATTGCAATACATGGCGGAGCATTTAAAATGGGAAATAAAACAGGTGGAGATTTAGCCGCTATGTTTGAAGGATTAAATAGAGGATATGCAGTTGTTTCTGTTGATTATAGATTATCAGGAGAGGCTACATTCCCAGCAGCTGTAAATGATATAAAGGCAGCAATAAGATTTATAAGGCAAAATGCTTCAAAATACAATTTAAATCCTGATAAGATAGCACTTTGGGGAGATTCAGCAGGTGGAAACTTGGCATCAATTGCAGGAACTACAGGAGGTACAAATGAACTTTATGATACTTCATTAGGATATGCAGATGTTTCAGATGATGTAACTGCAGTTGTTGATTGGTTTGGACCAATTAATTTCTTAGAAATGGATAGCCAGTTTGAGGAATCAGGCATAACACCAAGGTTTGGCAAAACAAGCAGTGAATCTTCACCTGAATCTGCATATATTGGAAAGCTAATCACAGAAGCTAAAGACCTTGTTGCAAAGGCAAACCCAGAAACATATATATCAGCTGACGACCCAGCATTCTTTATAGAACATGGGACACAAGATGCAAATGTACCAGTACAACAATCAATTAATTTCGCACAAAAATTACAATCAGTTTTAGGAAAAGATAAGGTTGAACTTGTTCTTTTAGATGGTGCATCACACGGTGGTCCACAATTTGAAGAAAAGAGTAATTTAGATAAGGTATTTGCATTCCTTGATAAGTATATGAAGTAAATATTAAAATTCATATAAATTGTTGAATATTATATATTATAAAAGGGCAGTTAGCTAATGATAGCTGTCCTTTTATATTTTATCTTAATTAAATTAATAAGTAGTATTTACTTTTGTGTGAAAATAGTTCATATATATAGTTAGTTTTAAAAGATTGAAAAAAATTTGACTGCGTGGTAAAATTTCAACAAGAAGAAAAAATTTATTAAAAGTTTTTTAAAATATACATAAAATATAAAAAAACATTTATATTAAAACATTATTTTAAAAGAAGAGAGAGGATAAAATGGCAGTAAAAATTTTGACGGATAGTACAAGTTATTTAAGTGAAGAAATCTGCAGAGAATTAGACATCAAAAAAATTTCACTTAGTGTATCTTGGAATGATATGAGTGTGAAGGAAGTTGATATCAATAATGAAGATTTTTATCGTATGATGGAAGAAAAGGGAATACCTAAGTCTTCACAGCCTTCCATCGGAGAAATGTTAGAGGAAATGAAAAGGGTTGTAGCCAATGGAGATAGCCTTGTTTGCATATTTCTTTCATCAGAAATGAGCGGCACATATTCATCTGCACTTATGGTAAAAGATATGGTGCTTGAAGAATATAAGGATGCCCAAATAGAAATTATTGATTCAAGGTCAAATTGTATGCAGCTTGGTTTTGCAGCAATAGTTGGTGCAAGAGCTGCAAAGGAAGGCAAAACACTAAATGAGGTTGTTGAATTAGTTAAGCAAAACTTAAGACGAAGCAGATTCCTATTTATCCCAGATAATCTTGAATATTTGAAAAAAGGTGGTAGAATAGGTGGTGCCAAAGCACTTATAGGAAATCTTTTAAAGATTATTCCAATATTAACAGTTGAGGATGGAAAAACCGCAATTCTAACTAAGGTTAGAACGAAGAAAAATGCTGTATCTGCAATGATAGATAAGTTGGTTAAGGATAGTTCTATTTATGGTCTTAAGGAAATAGTTGTTCATCATATCAATTGCTATTCAGAGGCATTAGACCTTTCAAAATTGATAGAAGAAAAGCTTGGAGTTAAAGCTGATATTGTAGATATTGGCCCTGTAATTGGACTACACGTAGGTCCAGGTGCAATAGGGTTTGTTTACTATACTGAAAAGGATATGAGATAATATCAATAATATGTTAAAAAGCCTTGTTTTTTCAAGGCTTTTTATTTTATAGAAATGTTTATATTGTTTATGTCTTATTTAAAAACTAATTTTTCTTGAAATAATATTTATAAAGTAATATAATTATTAACAAATAATAATTTTCTAAAGAGGTGTTTTGTATGGAGTTTTATGATAAGTTGATGACATATTTAGAAAAAGAAGATAAAGAATCAGCAGTAGAGTATGCAATAAATCTATTGAGTGAAGGGAAGATTGATATTCTTACGCTTTATAGGGACATATTATCACCAAGTTTAAATAATATGTTTTGTAATGTAGATGAAAAGGAAGTATGTGTTTGGAGGGAACACGTTAGAAGTTCAATTGTAAGAACTATAATAGAATGTGCATATCCCTTTGTTATAAAGGAAAGAGAAAAAAGAGGAGTGAAAAGAAGAAATGAAAGTGTAATTGTAGTTTGTCCGCAGGAGGAATATCACGAAATAGGTCCAAGAATGGTGGCAGATTTTTTTACACTACTTGGGTTTGACACAGTATTTGTAGGAGCCAATACCCCAAAGGAGGATTTTGCTTCTGCAATAAATGTAATAAAGCCTAAGTATGTAGTAATTAGTGTTACAAATTATTACAATATAGTGAATGCTGAAAGGGCAATAAAAAGATTAAAAGAAAAGGCAAATTATGATTTAAAAATAATAGTTGGAGGACACGCATTTAAATCAAATAAAGAAGTTTATAAAAAAATAGGTGCAGATTATCTTTTAGATACATTTGAAGAAATAGAGGCATTTACAAAGGAGGAACAAAAATGAGATTACCATTTAAAATAGCAAATAGGTTTTTATGGTCAAACAAGGCACAAACTGCTCTTATTGCATTAGGAATAGCAGTAGGTGTTGCAGTCCAGATATTTATAGGTTCTCTTATAACAGGACTTCAAGAAAGTTTAATAAATAAAACAGTTGGTAATTCACCACACGTAAAAATAATATCTGAAGATAAGTATTTTAAATTAGATGAGGTTGATTTAGATCAAATAAAAAAGATTGATGATAATATAAATGCAGTTTCCTATTCTTTAGATGTTCCTGCACTTATTTCAAAGGGAGATAAAAATACTTCAATTTTATTAAGAGGGTTTGATTTAGAAAGAGCAGATAAGATATATAATATAAAAAATAGGATTATTGATGGAAAAGCTTTTTGGGGAGATAAGGTAAATTTAGGTAAAGATTTGGCTAAGGAGTTTGATATCAAAGTTGGAGATAAAATAAATATAATAACTTCAGATGGTAAAAGCAAGGAATTTGAGGTAGCTGGTGTTTATGATTTTAAGGTATCAAGTTTAAATAAGTCTTGGATTATTCTAAACGTCTCATCTCTACAAGAATTTATAAATAACAATAACATTTCATCAGTGGAGATTAAGGTTGATGATATATTTAGTGCAGACTTAGTAGCAGAAAATATAAAAAACAATTTATCTTCAAATTTAAAGGTAACAAATTGGAAACAGGAAAATGAGGAGCTTTTAAGTGGACTTAAGGGACAGAGTATATCAAGTACAATGATACAGGTGTTTGTTTTAATCGCTGTAGTTTTAGGGATAGCAAGTGTACTTGCTATAACAGTGCTTCAAAAGTCAAAACAAATAGGTATATTAAAGGCTATGGGGATTAAAGATAGACAAGCAAGCTATATATTCTTATTTCAAGGTTTAATGCTTGGAGTTTTAGGAGGAATCTTAGGTTCAGCTTTAGGATTAGGTCTTTTATATTCATTTAGCAAATTTGCAGTTAACAAAGATGGTACACCTGTTGTTGAGGTATCCATAAAATATGGTTTTATAGTATTTTCAGCATTTACAGCAATATTATCAGCAGGATTTGCATCTTTAATTCCTGCAGTTAAATCATCAAAGTTAAATCCAATTGAGGTGATAAAGAATGGCTAATGTAATAGAACTTAAAAATATAAATAAAATATATGGGAAAATAATAAAAAATCAAGTACTATATGATGTTAATTTATCCTTTAAAGAAGGAACATTTAATTCTATAATAGGTGCATCAGGCAGTGGGAAAAGTACAATACTAAATATAATGGGTACACTTGATAAACCAACAAGTGGAGAAGTTTATATAGATGGTAAAAGAACAGATTTGATGAGTAAAAATGAACTTGCTGAGGTTAGAAATAAAAAGATTGGTTTTATATTTCAATTTCATTATCTTTTGCCTGAGTTTACTGCATTGGAAAATGTTTTAATGCCATATTTAATAAAGGAAGGCAAAGCTCCAAAGGATGTTGTAAAAAGAGCAGAGGAATTACTTGAATTAGTTGGATTAACAAAAGTAAAGAATAATAAGGCTACTAATATGTCAGGTGGACAGCAACAGAGAACAGCAATAGCACGTGCCTTAATCAATAATCCCAAAATAATATTAGCAGATGAACCAACAGGTAACTTAGATTCAGAATCTACCGAAGCTGTTTATGAGATAATGAGGGATATTAATAAAAAAATGGGTACAACGTTTATAGTGATAACACACGACAGGAGAATAGCAGAAAAGGCTGATAGGATAGTTGAAATTAAAGATGGAAGGGTATATATGGATATAGTTAGATAAAAATATTAAATTTGTTAACCTCAAAATATTATTAAGTCTATTTATAATTTTGTATTATTTTATATTTTAAATTCTAAAAAATTACCCGCGAAATCTAATCTCCTTTTAGTGAGGTGATATAATGAGTTTTTCTAAATTTAGTCCAGTAATATTAGCATTATTTGGGACACTTTTTACTTGGTTTTTAACAGCTTTAGGGTCTGGGATGGTTTTTATATTTAAAGAACTCAATAGAAAAGTATTAGATGGAATGCTTGGATTTGCAGCAGGAGTTATGATTGCTGCAAGCTTTTGGTCTCTTTTAAATCCAGCCATTGAAATGGCTGAGAGTATGGGAATTATTCCTTGGCTTCCTGCTGTTGTAGGATTTTTATTAGGAGGCTTATTTTTAAGAGCAGTAGATATGTTTATGCCACATCTACATATGTTTTCAGATGAGGCAGAGGGGATAAAGACAAGCTTAAAAAGAAGCATACTTCTTGTACTTGCTATAACACTGCACAACATTCCAGAAGGGCTTGCGGTTGGAGTTGCCTTTGGTGCCTTAAATAATGGAGATGTATCGGCTAATTTGGCAGGGGCGATTGCACTTGCAATAGGAATTGGGCTTCAAAACTTTCCAGAGGGAGCAGCAGTTTCTATTCCACTTAGAAGAGAAGGACTATCACGATTTAAAAGTTTTATGTATGGTCAGGCATCTGGGGTAGTAGAGCCAATTGCAGCTGTTATTGGTGCATCTTTAGTTGTCTATATGAAGGGTATATTACCCTATGCATTATCCTTTGCAGCGGGTGCAATGATATTTGTAGTTGTTGAGGAACTTATTCCAGAATCACAGGCAGGGGAACATACGCATATAGCCACATTAGGAACTATGATAGGATTTGCTGTTATGATGCTTTTAGATGTGGCTTTAGGATAAAATATGATTACGTAATAAGAGTTGGGATATATACCCAACTTTTTAATTTTAAGATCATTCATATCTCTTATAACATATTAATTTAGGGAAATAATTTAAAATGACTGTACTTAATTAAGAGTTTAGTAAATATTTATATAATATGAATTAAATTTTTGTGGGGGAGTTTTATGTCAGAGAACCTAAGAGGTATGACAGAGATAGTATTCAATATTACGTATTTATTCTTAATATGGTTAATGGTTATAAAGATGAAATTAAACAAAGTAAAATTACAAGATAAGCAGCAAAAAGTGGGGGGATATTTGCTTTTAGCGTTCTTTTTACTTGCTCTTGGAGATACAGGACACGTTGGATTTAGAGCATATGCATATATGTTAGGGGGAATAGAAAAGTATTCAGTATTAGTTGGATATGGTGCCTTAGCAACAGCTATTACGGTAACATTATTTTACATTGTTTTTCTATATGTTTGGAGATATAGATTTAACAAGGAATTTGGAATATTTCACTATTTTTTAATAGCTTTAGGTCTTTTAAGAATATTTATTTTATTTTTACCTCAAAATAATTGGTCAAGTTTAAACCAGCCATATATTTGGTCTCTTATAAGAAATATCCCTCTTACAATTCAAGGCCTAAGTGTTGCATTTTTAATGTATATTGATGCACAAAAGACTAAAGATATAACCTTTAGGTGGATAAGTATTATGATTTTTGTATCTTACATCTGTTATATACCTGTAATACTTTTTAACAATATTAATCCTATGATAGGTTTATTGATGATACCAAAGACAATTGCATATCTTTTAGCAGGATATATAGGTTATAGAGGAGTATATATAAAATCATATAGATATTAATGAATTATGTTAAAATTAAAATGAAAAGGGATGGTGTTAAAATGGTTGATTCTCTACTTAGAACTATTGAAGATAGTGCCAACAAGCTTATATATAGCAATAGTAATTATCAAAAAAATAGTTGGCACAAATTGTCTGGAGATATAGCAGTTAGAGTTTTAGCAGAATTTTTAGGGCACGAAATTGATTCAACAAAAGAAGTTAGCCAGCCTAATGCATTTATTGAAGGCTGCTCAACTGAATTTGATTTATTAATTGTTAAAAAAGGTTCAAAACCAATTTATTATAGTAATTGCTACAAATCGGATGATGTTTTTGCTGCTTTAGAGGTAAAACATAAGGGTATATTTAGTGTATCTGATGCACAAAAAATAAAGGATAATTTTGATAGAGCAAAAAACCTGTTCCCGCATATTAATTTTATTTATGTTACTATTTCTGAACGTGCAAGTGTAAAAAATCCAGCAAGTATAAACTATTTTGATGTAACATTAAAAACCTTAAATCCATATCCTGCTTATTGTTTTTATGATAATGCAACAAAAACAATAAGAAAAAAGGATTGGGATGATTTTATCAGACAGTTGAAATAGTATTTTTTTAGAATTTATTATAGATTCCTTCTTAGTTTATTTAAAAATTATAGCTGAGAAGGAATTTTTTGATAGTTTATATGCTATAAATTAAAGTATTAACAAAAATATAAATAGATAAAAATTCATTATATTGAAGGAATAATAAATTTTTACATGAATATATATTGATAAAAGTATATAAATAAATTTATATTAAATAATTTTTAACTAAAACAAGAAATGTACCTTATAAAATTAAGGGATGGAGGGGGTAATGTGAGGATTGAGGAATTTACATTTAAAGATAAGCAGAATGTAGAAATTTTTACATACAAGTGGCTTCCAGATGAGGATAAAAGGATTAAAGGTGTAATTCAGATAGCACACGGAATGGCTGAAACGGCTGCAAGATATGAGAGATTTGCAGAATTTATAACTAACGAAGGGTATGTAGTATACGCAAATGACCATAGGGGGCACGGTAAAACAGCTAAATGTATTGAAAATGTCGGATATATAGGCAGAGATGGATTCTACTGGATGATAGAGGATATGAAGCAACTAAATGATATTATTAAAAAAGAATATGCTAATATTCCAGTATATTTAATGGGACATAGTATGGGATCATTCCTTTCACAGGGATATATTCAAAAGTATGGCGATAGTATAGATGGAGTAATTTTATCAGGAACTGCAGGTAAACAGGGATTTTTATTGGAATTTGGAATACTTATTGCAAAACTTGAGATGAAAAGAAAAGGTGAGAGATGGCAGAGTAACTTATTAAATAAACTATCCTTTGGAAATTATAATAAATCATTTAAGCCCACAAAAACAAATTTTGATTGGCTAAGTAGTGATGAAAAAGAGGTAGAAAAATACATAAATGACCCATTTTGTGGAACTGTATTTACATCAAGCTTTTTTTACGACTTTTTAAAGGGACTCAAGATGATACATCAAAATTGTAATATGTCTAAAATACCAAAGGACTTACCTATTTATATTTTTGCAGATGAACTTGATCCAGTAGGAAATAAGTGTAAATCGATTATATGGTTGATAGAAAGATATAAAAAATTAGGAATCAAGGATATAGAGTATAAGTTCTATAAAAATGGAAGACACGAGATGCTAAATGAAATTAACCGTGATGAAGTTATGAGGGATATTTTAATATGGCTTGAATCACATAAAAATAAGTGATATGGTTGTCATATCACTTATTTTTATTAATTTATTTTTTTTGTAATTTTATTTCTCCATAATTAGGTATTATTAGTTTAAACAATTTGTGTTCTTCGTAAGAGCTTATTTTAAAATTAGTGGATATTGTAGTTTTACCGTCATTAGTATTCATAGAACAGATATTTGTTTTATATTCGTTGCCATTTTCATCGATAAGTATTAGATTGTCTATAGGGAACTCTTTATTTTCATATACTTGATTTACGTTAAAGATAATATTAAGTGAAGTAGGCTCAGCCTTAATAGAAACTATATCTATATTCGGTATACTGTTTAAAGCACTATAATTATATTCTTTAACATACTCCAAATTATTTTGTATTAATTTTAAAGTCCAGTTACCTTTTATTGAAGTTTTATTATTTTTATATAATATGTTGACTTTATCTACTTTTATAACTGCTTCTTCTATTTTAGGTATAGAACTATCGCAGGATTCAAGAATTATGTCATACTGTACTTCACCTTTTTCTAAATCGAGTAGTTCAAATTTATCTTCTACACTTGATATGATTGATTTTTTTATATTTAAATTTTCTTCTTCAGTATAACCAGATTGTCCAATATAATTACCATTTTTATCGATAATGCTATAACTTAAGTATATTTTTTCTATATCTCCTTTTAATAATGATAAATCTTCAATTTTTATTTTAAAACTAATACCTATTTTATTAGAATCAGCAAAATAGCTTTGTAATTTTATTGATATATCATTATTAGTTGTTTCTGATTCTATCCTATTTATATAGCCATTATTAATAGCTGTTTCAATACCTTTATCGTTAAATTTAAAAAATGATTTTATTACACTTGCTATTACATCATTTGACAGAATAGCACAAACCATAAGTAAACACATAGCAGCAGCAATTGTATTTTTAAAATATTTTTTTCTTTTATTTTTCTTTCTTATTGATTCATATGCATTATCTATTGATGCTCTAACCTTATCAGAAATTGCACATTCACTATTTAAAACCTTTGATAATTCAATTTCAAAATCATATCTCATTTAATATCACTCCTTCATCATCTAAAAAATATTTCTCTCTCAATATAGTTTTTGCTCTTGATAATCTTGATTTAATTGTACCTTCAGGTTCATTAGTTAATTCACTTATTTCCCTTATGTTAAAGCCAGCAATGTAATAAAGAACTAACACCAATTTATATTCTTTATTCAAAGTATTAAGTGCATCATTTAATTCAACTTTAAAAAATTCGTTATTGTTGTTATTCTTTTGAGGTAATATATCTTCTACAGGGATAATTTTTTTATTCTTATTTAAAATAGAATTACATTTATTAATGAGAATTTTGCATATCCAAGTATTAAAATATTTTTCATTTTTAAGTGTTTTTATGTTTTCATATGCTGAAATAATTGTATCTTGAAGTGCATCTGCAACATCATCTTCATTAATAAGCATACGTTTTGCAACTTTATAGAGAACTATTTCATACTGCTTCATAAGATTAATAAAGGCTTCTTCATCTCCTTTTTTAGCCTTTTTAACCATCAACGATATTTCCAAACTATTGCACTCCCTTCTAAGTGTAGTCTAATATGTGCACATATTGTTTCATTCACTTTATTAGATAAATAACAAACTTATTTAGTTGCATAACTTTAAAAAAATATTATCAATTATGTATGTTGCTATTATACGTTATAATTAATAAAGTTAAAATAAAAAAGAGATAGTAATATTAATCACTACATTATTAGCATAAGATAATAACCTTTACAAAATGGATTTATGTGTTAGAATAAAATTAAAAGCAATGTTAAATTTTTAGGAGGAATTATGAGTATAGAAAAGGATATGATTTTGCTTGATATTGTAGAAAAATATCCAGAGACAGAAGATGTTTTTCATATGTATGATGAGAGAGCAGGTGTATGTATTATGTGTTCTCATCTGTTTGATTCATTAGAATCTGTAACAGAAAAATATGGTATAGAATTAGATGAAATATTAAATAAACTAAATAGAGCTATTAATAGTTAAAGTTATAATATTAAGAGGTGAGTAAATGTATACTTGTGCAGCCTGTAATGAACATTATTGTAGAAGAGGAGAGTTAAAAAAAACACCCTCAAACTGCCCTTGTAATGAAACTGAAGAAGTTGAGAAATTTAAGGAATTATATTTACAGGAGGAAAATTATAAATTAGCTTATAATTCTGCTTTGGTGGAAGCAGAGGGTTATTGTAAAAAAACCAGACTTGAAGAAATAATGGATTTTGCAAATAAATGTGATTTTAAAAAATTAGGAATTGCATTTTGTGTTGGTTTAAACCAAGAAGCTAAAAAGTTAGCTCAAATACTTAAAGAAAATGAATTTGAGGTATGTTCTATTATATGTAAAAACGGAAGTATTCCTAAAGAATTTTTGAATATTAAAGAACATCAAAAAGTTAGACCAGGTAACTTTGAAGCAATTTGTAATCCAATAGGACAAGCGATGCTTTTAAACAATGAAAAAACAGATTTAAATATAATATTAGGGCTTTGTGTAGGTCACGATTCGTTGTTTATAAAATATTCAGAGGCACCTGTAACTGTTTTTGCAGTTAAGGATAGAGTATTGGCACACAACCCATTAGGTGCACTTTACCTTTCAGATAGCTATTATAAGGATAAATTGCATAAAAAGTAATATAACTATTTAAAATTTATATAAGGAGGTACAGAATATGAATTGGAAATTTGAAGACGGGCGTATATATAGTGTAGATGATAAGGGTGAATTAATGGCAGAGACAACTTATGTTTTAAAAGAAAATGGAGTAGTTGATATTGACCACACCTATGTTAATCCAGTTTTAAGAGGACAAGGTGTAGCCTCAAAAATGATGGAGGTTGTTGCAGAGTTTTTAAGAGAAAAAGGATTAAAGGCAACAGCAAGCTGTTCTTATGCAAATAGTTGGCTTCAAAAGAACAAAGAAAAATATTCAGATATAATATCAAAGGAAATTGAAAATGAAGCTATTGCCTGCAAAATAGGTGGAAAACATTAATAGAAACAAAAAAGTTGAGGTATTAAGTACTTCAACTTTTTTTGTTTCTACTGCTTTATAAACCTCGTGATGTTAATAAATTCCTTGCTTCAGAAAAAATTTCAATCATAGATACATAAACCATAACACCAGCAGAAAAACCAAGGCTTATTGAAAGGAATTTAGTATTTGTCTTTTTAGTAAAAAAATGACATAGAACTTCCTATACCTGTTGATAGACCTGCAATTAATGTTAGCGAAAATGATATAAGTATATTATTAAGTTTTGATGAAATATGTTTTTTTTGGTCATTTTTTTGTCAAAGTTGAAAAGGAATTCTTTAAAATTCATAGAATATTTATAATATAAGTTTCATTTTAAAAATTAAATATATTATGTGCTACTTTAATTATTATTTTCATAAATATTTTATAGATGGAGGTGCAGGTGTATGAATACCTATAAAATTATTGAAATTAAAGAAAGCGTTTTCTCTAATAATTATAGACAAGCAGATAAACTCAGGGAAGAGTTAAAAAACAAAAAGACATTCTTACTAAATCTTATGTCTTCACCTGGTTCAGGTAAAACTACTACTGTTTTAAGAACAATAGAAGCATTAAAGGATGAAATGAAGATAGGTGTTATGGAGGCAGATATTGATTCTGATGTTGATGCAAGCTTAGTTGCGAAAACTGGTGCAAAGGTAATACAGTTACATACAGGAGGAATGTGTCATCTTGACGCAGATATGACAAAACAAGGATTAGATGCACTTGAGGCGGATGGACTTGATTTAGTTATACTTGAAAACGTAGGAAATCTTGTTTGCCCAGCAGAGTTTGATACTGGCTCCTCAAAAAATGCAATGATTTTAAGTGTTCCAGAGGGAGATGATAAACCACTAAAATATCCTTTGATGTTTTCAGTTGTAGATGTTCTTTTAATAAATAAGATTGATGCGATGTGTATATTTGATTTTGATATTGAGAAGGTAAAGGAACGTGTTAAAAAATTAAATCCAAACATAAAGGTTATACCAATCTCTGCAAAAACAGGGGAGGGGTTTGATGAATGGATAGATTGGTTAAGAAATGAGGTAAAGGCTTGGAAGGAATAATTTTTGAAGGGGGATAGAATTATGGTAAAAGAAAAGGTACTTGATTTAGCAAACAAGATAAGCAGAACAAAGCGTGGTTCAAAGGATGAAATTACTCCAAATGACCCAGAATACAAAATATTAGAGCCTATAGTTACTGAGGAGATGGCAGAGGTAGGATTGTGCCTTGAGCTTAGAAAACCACAAAGTGCAGAAGAAATTAGTAAAAAATGTGGCAAATCTGTAGAGGAGACAGAAAGGTTACTTTGGGAATTAGCAAAAGCTGGAGCAGCATTTGTAAATAAAATTGATGGAGTGGATAAGTTTTGGCACGAAATTTGGGTTCCAGGTCATATGGAGATGATAGTTAATAATAAAGAAAACGCAAAAAAATATCCACAGCTTGGTATGGCATTTGATGCATATGGTAAAAAGAGAGGACCTAAGGCGGCAGGTAATGTGCCAGTAGGACTTGGCCCAATGCGTGTAATTCCAATTGAACACGCAATTGAAGGCGAAACAAGAAGGGCTTCCTTTGAAGAAATTTCAAAATATCTAAATGAAAATACAATTTTTTCAGTTTCTGACTGTTCCTGCCGTACCGCAAGAGAGGCAATGGGAGAGGGATGTGGCCATTTAAAGGAAGATATGTGCATTCAACTTGGACATGCAGCTGAATATTATATTAGAACAGGAAGAGGAAGGCAGATTACTCGTGAAGAGGCCTTTGAAATTATAAAAAGAGCAGAAGAAAATGGGTTGATGCATTGCATTCCAAACACAGATGGGCCAGGAAAAACTCACGCTATCTGCAACTGCTGTGGATGTGGATGTTTTGCTGTAAGAATTGCAAATATGTTTGTAAACCCTGATATGGTGCGTTCAAACTATGTTTCTCAGGTTGATAAGGATAAGTGTGTTGCCTGTGGAGAGTGTGTAGAAAACTGTCCAACAAATGCCCTAAAACTTGGTCAAAAGTTGTGTTCTAAAAATCCTATTCCTGAGAAGAAAAGAGAACTCCCCTATGATACTGAATGGGGACCTGACAAGTGGAATGTAGATTATCGTACTAATAGAAGGGTAGTGTTAGAGACTGGTTCAAGTCCTTGCAAAGCAGAATGCCCAGCTCATATTGGTATTCAAGGATATATAAAGCTTGCGGCACAGGGAAGATATACAGAGGCACTTGAACTTATAAAGAAGGAAAATCCATTCCCAGCAGTATGTGGACGTGTATGCCCAAGATACTGTGAATCAGCTTGTACGAGAGGGGATATAGATGATCCAGTTGCTATAGATGAAATTAAAAAGTTCATTGCAGAACAGGATTTAAATAAAGAAAGAAGATATATTCCAAAAAAGAGACACAACTATGGTAAAAAGATTGCAGTAATTGGCGCAGGTCCTGCAGGACTATCTTGTGCTTATTATCTTGCAATAGATGGTTATAAAGTAACTGTATTTGAAAAGGAAAAGGTATTAGGAGGAATGTTAACTTTAGGAATACCATCCTTTAGACTTGAAAAGGATGTTGTTAATGCTGAAATAGATATATTAAGAGAATTGGGTGTAGAATTTAAAACAGGTGTTGAAGTTGGTAAAGATATTAAGTTAGATGATTTAAGAAAACAAGGTTTTGAAGCCTTCTATATTGCAATTGGTGCTCAAGCTGGAAGAAAACTTAAAATTGAAGGAGAGGAAGCAGAGGGAGTAATAACTGGTGTTGATTTCTTACGCAGTGTAAATTTAGGAGAGCTTAAAAATCTAAATGGCAATATTGTTGTGATAGGAGGAGGAAATGTTGCAATAGACGTTGCAAGAACAGCAGTAAGAGTTGGGGCTTTAAATACTTCTATGTATTGCTTAGAGAAGAAGGAGGAGATGCCAGCCCTCAAGGAAGAAATTGAGGAGGCGGAATCAGAGGGAATTGTAATAAACAACTCTTGGGGACCAAAACGTATTTTAACAGAAAATGGTAGAGTTGTTGGGGTTGAGTTTAAAAAATGTGTTTCAGTATTTGATGAGAATAAGAAGTTTAATCCAAAATATGATGAAAATGAAACAAAGGTAGTAAAGGCTGATTATGTTCTAATTTCAGTAGGTCAAGTAATTGATTGGGGAGGATTAATTGAAGGTACAAAAATTGAGCTTAATCCAAACAACACAATAAAGGTTGACCCAGATACTTATCAAACAGGAGAAAAGGATGTATTTGCAGGTGGAGATATTGTAACAGGACCAAAGTTTGCAATAGATGCAATAGCTATGGGAAAAGAAGGAGCAATATCAATACATCGCTTTGTACATCCAGGACAGAGTTTAGTTCTTGGTAGAACTAAGAGAAATTACAAGCCTTTTGATAAAGAAAATGTTATACTTGAGGGTTATGACAGAATGCCAAGGCAAAGACCAGTTCACGTAGAAGGAGATAAGGCAAAGACAACATTAAGGGATTTACGTGGTACATTTACAGAAGAACAGGTTAAAAAGGAAACAGAACGTTGTTTGAGCTGTGGTGCTACAGTTGTTGATGAGTTTATGTGCATAGGCTGCGGACAATGTGTGACAAAGTGTAAATTTGATGCAATCAAGCTTGTTAAAAAGTACGATGCACAAAACCCAGAGTTTAGTAAAATGAAATCAACAATAGTTAAATATGCTCTAAAACGAAAAATTAGGATTACTCTTAAAAAGCCTTTAAAGTATATGCAGTCTGTTTTTACAAGAAAAAAATAAGGGGTTTATTATAGAAAGTAGTTTATATGACGCTTAAGTTTTTAATAGATTATATATTGTCGCCAACGTTTAAGTTGGCGACAATGTTGTAGGGCTAAAATTTTTAAAGAGGTGTTAATATGCATGAATTAGGTGTTATAATTGAAGTTGTTAAATATGTTGAGGATTTTGCAAAGAAAAATAAGTTAACAAAAATAGATACTCTTGTTCTTCAAATAGGAGAGCTTTCTGCTATGATTCCAAGATATATTGAGGCTTGTTATCCAGCTGCAGTAGACGGGACAATGCTTCAGGATACACAATTGAAAATTGAAATTTTACCTGCAAATGCAATATGTAGAGAATGTGGTAGTGTATTTAATGTTATTCAAAATAATAAGGTATGTCCTAAATGTAAAAGTGAAGTTTGGGAACTTCTTTGTGGAAGGGAGTTTATGATAAAGGAAATTGTAGCCTATTAATATAGGTATTCCCCCTCTTGATAGGTGTTAAATTTTATTAATAAAAAGACTATATCTGCATTATTATTTTTGCATAACTTCAATTGCAAAATATTCATAAAATTAAATATTAACTATAACTTTTTATAATTGAATATAACAAGTTTTTTAATTCATAATTACAGGTTTTACATTTTAAATTCATTATATAGTGAATAGAAATCAATTTGTTCAGTTAAATAAATGAAAAATCAAAAAATTAAGAATATAAAAACTTTTTATTGAATTATTGCGGTTGTTGTCGAAATGTGTATAATAGTATTTGTGTGATGAACAAATAAGAAAAAATACCTAAGGAGGGGGACAAGCAATGGCATCAAACAAGAAGCCAACAGGCAAACTTACACTGGTATCATTGATACTTATGATTTTTACTTCAGTGTACGGCTTTAACAACATTCCAAGATCATTCTATAAGATGGGATACGCTGCTATTCCATGGTTTATACTTTCAGGAATAACTTTCTTTATTCCTTTTGCATTTATGATGGCTGAATATGGTGCAGCCTTCAAGAATGAAAAGGGTGGAATTTATTCTTGGATGGAAAAATCAGTAGGACCAAGATTTGCGTTCATAGGTACATTTATGTGGTACGTTTCATACATTATATGGATGGTTAACGTATCACAAGGTATGTGGGTTCCTTTCTCAAATGCTATATTTGGTAAGGATACAACAAAGGATTGGGTAATTCTTGGATTATCAGGACCAAAACTACTTGCTGTACTTGGTATATTATGGATAGTATTCGTAACTTACATCTCAACAAAGGGTCTTGACAAGATAAAGAAGATTACTTCACTTGGTGGTTCAGCAGTTGCAGCACTTAACATAGTTCTATGGATAGGTGCTATAGCAATATTAATATTAAACAAGGGACAACTTGCTCAACCAATAGAAGGACTTAAGTCATTTACTCAATCACCAAATCCTAAGTATGCAGGAAATATAATGGCAGGACTTGCGTTTATAGTTTATGCAATATTTGCATACGGTGGAATTGAAGCAGTTGGTGGTCTTGTTGACCAAACTGAAAATGCTGAAAAGACATTCCCAAAGGGAGTTGCTATATCAGCAGCAATAATATCAATAGGTTACTCAATGGGTATATTACTTGTAGGTATATTTACTAACTGGACAAATGTTATAAATCAAGAGGGTGTTCACTTAGGAAACGCAGGTTATGTTGTTATGACAAACCTTGGTATTGAATTTGGTAGAGCTATAGGTGTTAGTGATGCTACAGCTATGGCAATGGGAGCAGGAATTGCAAGATTCGTTGGTATATCAATGTTCTTAGCTCTAATGGGAGCATTCTTCACACTAACTTATGCACCACTTAAGCAAATGATAGAAGGTACGCCATCTGAATTATGGCCTTGGAAGATGGGTGAACTTAAGGATGGTATGCCAATATATGCAATGTGGGTACAAGCTGGTATAGTTGTTGTTATGATAGCTTTACTTGCAGTTGGTGGAGACTCAATGTCAAAGTTCTTTGACATACTTGTTGCAATGACTAACGTTGCAATGACTCTACCATATATGTTCCTATCAGGTGCATTTGCACCATTTAAGAAGAAGACAGAAATACACAAACCATTTGAAGTGTTCAAGAGCTATAATAGTGCACTATTTGCATCAATAGTTGTAACACTAACAGTTGGATTTGCAAACTTCTTTACAGTACTTGAACCAGCATTAGATGGAGATATGAAGACTACATTCTGGTCAGTTGCAGGACCAATATTCTTCTCAATAGTAGCTTTCATAATGTACTATGTATATGAAAAGAAGACTGAATCAAAGAAGGCAGATAAGGTTGCATAATTATAAATAAAAAATAAGTGGCTTTAGGCCACTTATTTTTTACTCAATTTTTCTATATATGCATCATTTAATGCCTTAAGTGTTGAAGCATCAACAGTTCCAGTAGCATTTAACCCAATACTTTTTTGGAAAGATACTACTCCATTATAGGTTTTGCTTCCGAATATTCCATCTATAGTTCCTACATTATATCCTAAGAAGGTTAGTGCTGATTGAATCTGAACAACATCGTTTCCCTTCATACCCCAATATATAGGTAGTTTTGATACTTTAATTGGTTCTTCATTTACATAGATTCTAAATTCCCTTATATCTTCAACAACTTCAGACAAATTGTCTATGATATAAACTTTTAATAAGTAATTACCACTCTGTTGAGGTGTAAATGAATAATAATTATTGTCAACAAAGTCTGTTTGAACAATTATATTATTATCCTCATATATTTCAAACTTATATTTAAATCCTAAGTCGCTTCCTCCGAAAGTAGATGTCTTTATTTCGATTTTTCTTTTTTCAAAAGCAGGATTAGTTATTTCAGCTTTTTCTATATATGGTTTATTAAATACTGTAAAAGTAATTTCCCTTGTATCATCCTTCTCGTTTATAGACATAACATCCTTTGTATTAATAATAACTTTATACTCTCCTTTTTCGACTGGAGTAAATTTAAATTGACTTTCTGGAGTATATTGTGTTTCGGAAATAATTGAATTATTCTTTAGTACTTTAAAATTGTATAGGTAATTGCCTGTTCCACCTAAATTAATTGTATTAATTGTGACTTCCTCTTGTGTAAATAGTTTTGTTTTATTTATATTAATTGAATCAATGGTTACAGTTGGATAGGCCATAATTTTAACTTCTCTTATATCGTCAAAGGCTGAGTTGGACAGATTGTCCCTCATATATATTTTGATAGTATATTCACCTTCATATTTTGGTGTAAAAGTATATATGTTGTTCTCTTTGTATTCTGAAGATTCTATTAAAATATCGTCTTTGTATATTTCAATTCTGTATTGATATCCTGTATTTGAGCCTCCTATTGATGTGGCAGTGATGTTTATCGGTTGATTTACAATACTTTTTTCTTTATTAATAATTATTTGTGATATTTTAGGTAGAAGATTATCGGTGTAACTGCCGTGGTAGTAAAATGAAAGTATTTCTTTAAAGGTTTGTCCAGCATTTGCACGATTTTTTGCACCAATTTGGCTAAGTCCAACTGCATGTCCATTTCCTTTACCTGTAAAACTGTAAATATCTGTACTTGCGTTATATGTTAGATTATATAATGAACTTGGTACTGAAAAGGCAGTTCTTGTTCTGGATTTAGTTAAAGTAATTTTCTTTATAGCACCGGATACATCTTTATATAACACGTCAAGAGTGGCTACTCTTCCGCTTTGATATCTTGTTAAACTTGATAAATCAAGCTTAATAAATGTATCGTTTTGTGATATAATGCCTTTTTGTTTTAACAGGTTGTTTAATTGTGAAGATGAATAACTTATGGTTTCAGGTTTCCAAGACTCATTATCGAAGGTATCAGGTTTTGCTATAAAATATGGAAGTGCTGAAGACCACACATTTTCAGTAGCCTCAGTGTATCCGCCATTGCTTGCAGAGTAGAAGGCTTGTACAAGTGTTTCGTTATATAGTTGAACTTGTCCACGTGTTTCATCGACAGCTCTTATTACATTTTTAAGTTTGTCGTTATAACCTCCATAGACTTGACATTCAATTGTGTCATTCAAATCAAATCCAAGTGATCTATAAAGATTTAGGTTTGAGAGTGTATAGTTTCTTGCGGCAACTGCCTGTGCCTTTAGTGCCTCAAGTGGGAAGTAATCCGACATTTCAAAACCTACAACTCCTTTAAGATAGTCTTCTATGAATAAGGAGTTAATAGGATATATTTTGCCGTCAATTATTTTAAATTTAAAATCCCCTTGATATTTGTTTGTAGTGGTTCCACTTTGTACTGTTAAAAGTGAAGTATTATAATTTACGGGATAAAGATTAATTTCATCATAAGTTTGTCCTTTAAACAATATTTTTGTTCCACTAATTGTCAATGAAAAGGTACTACCGGAGAAGAGTACTTCGTTATTAAACAAATAATCTCCGTTTAATATAATAGAGATATTGGTATTTGCCATACTTTTTAGGCCTATTCTAATTTTATTAAAGTATGAACTATTGGTGTAGGCCTTAGATTTAGAAGGGGAATAGGTTAGAGCTGTAAAAATTAAAAATACTGACAGTAAAAGAGACAATGTTTTTTTCATATGATACCTCCTTTGTGTAGATGTTTATCTAATTATCGGTTATTCTTTTAAGACTATTTATTATTAAAATGGAGGTAATGTAGCAATTATGTTCCAATTCGATTATATTTGACAAATTACGATAATAGTTATATCATAATATTGTATTATTGTGATATAGGAGGTATAGTATGAAAAAAGCTGTTGATTTTCATAGAGAAGGATATAACTGTGCAGAGGCAGTAATAAAAGCCGCAAATGAAAAATTTAATTTAGATATTCCAGTAAATTTAGGAAGTGCCTTTGGTGGGGGGATGGCAGTAGGAAGTACCTGCGGTGCAGTAACTGCTGCAGCTGTAGTTTTAGGATATCTAAAGGGAAGAAAGGATGCTTCAGAAAGAAATGAAGCCAGAACTCCAATGAGAGAAATTATGAAAAATGTAAAAGAGTCTTATGGAACAGATAATTGTATTCAATTAAAGAAAAATGGTGTTTCTTGTGATGAAATCATTGATTATATAGATAATTTGCTTGAAAATGTTTTGAAATAGAATGAAAAAGTACCCATCATAGATATAATATATGCTAATTTTGAGATTACGATCTAATATATTTTATATAAAAGCAGGTGTCGAATTCATACTTAAAAAAGACATCTGCTTTTATTGTTTTCAAAGTAAAATACAGTTTGCTTTTTTAGAATGTTTAGAAATATAATATAATTAGACTTTGACTAAATAGAAGGTGAGACGATATGAGAAATTTTATTTTATTAATAAGAACAATAATAACAGGATTGTTTACAGGAATAGCCTTTGCACTACCCCTTGGGCCGGCAGGTTTAGAATCTATAAAAAGGACAGTAAACAGTGGTATTAATGAGGGGTTAATGGTTGCAATTGGAGCAGTTTTAGCGGATGCCTTTGATATTTTGTTTATTAATATAGGTCTTTTTAGTTTGTTGAATCAAAATAAAAGCACTGAGGGTCTATTCTTCATTATATGTGGTCTTCTTATTTTATTTTTTGCTTTTCAGGATATTAAAAATTACAAGGGTAATAGGGATGAAAATATAAAAAAATATGATTCAAAGCCTGTTTTAAAGGGGTTTATAATAGCCTTCACAAATCCTATGACACATTCCTTTTGGTTAACCATAAGTGGTACGCTTATACATAGATTTAGTGATATGAAGCCTATTTACTATTATATATTTTTGATATTTATTATAGTTGGGATGTTTATTTGGTTTGTGTTTTTAAATTTAGCAGCATTAAAGGGAATCCAGAGGTTGGAAAATAATAAAAATAATGAAATAGTTGAAAAGCTTACAATAATAATAATGTTTTTGATAGGTATTGGGTTTATTGTATTTGGTCTATATAATTTGATAAATCTAAAAAGGGTGATTAAATGAAGGAGAATATAAGATTAGAAATTAGAACTAAAGATACAATAGGAATAACCTTAAAAATACTTGAAAAGTTGTATGAAATGAATATAGATTTAAGGGCTGCTGAGGTTTTTTCTAAGAAGGTTTGTATTAAAATAGATGAAATTTCAAAGGAAAGGCTTCAACGATTAATAGAAAAGATATTTGAAATTAAAGAGGTATTAAGTGTTGATGAAGTTGAATTGTTATCCTATGAAAAAAATGAAAGAAAGTTAATTGCAATAATCGATGCTGTAGATGAGGGGATACTGGCAGTAAATAAGGATTATAAAGTTGAAATATTTAATAGATATTGTGAAACACTTTTTAAATATAATAAGGATGAAGTAATTGGAAGTGATATAAGAGCAATAATAAATAAAGATGCTCCAATGTTTAAATTATTTAAAGATGGTATTCCCTATGATAATGTTGAGCAAATAGTAGATAGAGGGGATTTTAAGATACATTATTTAACATCAGGAAGGCCAGTATTAGATGATTTAGGAAATACGATAGGTGCAGTGGCTTCGATTAAGGATATTAATAAGGCTATGCAGCTTGTTGAGGTAGTAAACACAATAAAGGATGGGGCCTTTTCAGATATCATAGGTAAAAGTAATAAAATAGAATATGTAAAAAGAATTGTATCATCTGTTGCAAAAACAACCTCAACGGTTTTATTGCTTGGAGAAAGTGGAACAGGAAAGGAACTTTTTGCAAAGGCAATTCATAGGTTAAGCAGTAGAGCAAATAATAAGTTTATTGCTATAAACTGTGCAACTCTTCCAGAAAACCTTTTAGAGAGTGAACTTTTTGGTTATGAAGAGGGAACCTTTACAGGAGCCCTAAAGGGTGGGAAGAACGGCATTTTTGAAGAAGCAGATGGAGGTACACTCTTTTTAGATGAAATAGGTGAAATGCCATTAAAATTGCAGGCTAAGATTTTGAGAGTCCTTCAAGATGGAGTAGTTAGGAGAATAGGCTCCAGTAAGGAGACAAAGGTAGATGTCAGAATTATAGCTGCTACAAATAGGAATATAGAGGATATGGTTAAAAATGGAGAATTCAGAGAGGACCTTTATTATAGATTAAGTGTAATGCCTATTTATCTTCCTCCACTTAGAGAAAGAAAGGAGGATATTCCGCTACTTGTTAATTATTTTGTAGAGAATCTAAATAAAAAATTTAATAGTAAAATAAAGAGAATAGATAAAGGCTATATAGAAGAGTTAATGAAATATAGTTGGCCAGGCAATATTAGAGAATTGCAAAATGTTGTAGAGAGGTCAATTATATTATGCGAAGGAGACACATTAATAAAGGATAACATCTACATAAATACCGATAAGTTTATACAAAATAATATTATTGATATAAGTGAAGAGGAAAGAACACTTGAAGAAATTGTATCTGAATGTGAAAGGGAAGTGATAAAAAGGGCATTAATTAAATACAAGAGCTACAGAGAGGTAGCGAAACATTTAGGAGTTTCCCATACAACTATAATGAATAAAATAAAAAAATATAAACTCTATTTGTAAACCTATCTTTACTTGCGTAAAAATAAGTTTACAAATTTTAAGTTAAAATGTAAATAAAACTTTACAACAATTTAAAATCCTTTGAACTTTCAGTGTTGTATTTTTGGCATCATATTTGCTTATACTTCATTGATAAAAGTTCAAAGGAGGAACCTTTATGGATAGGGAAAAAGCAAAAAATATGGGATTTTCAACAAAAGCAATACACGCAGGAAACCATAAAAATGAATTTGGTACATTAGCAACTCCAATATATCAAACTGCTACATTTGTTTTTGATAGTGCACAGCAGGGAGGAAACAGATTTGCAGGAAAAGAAGAGGGATATATTTATTCAAGGCTTGGTAATCCAACTGTTAGTGTGCTTGAGGAAAAAATAGCAATTTTAGAAGGTGCAGAGGCCTGTGTTGCAACATCATCTGGTATGGGAGCTATTTCTTCAGCACTTTGGACAGCACTTAAGGCAGGAGATCATATAGTTGCTGCAGATACACTATATGGCTGTACCTTTGCATATTTAAACCACGGACTTACAAGGTATGGAGTTGACGTAACTTTTGTAGATGCATCAAATCCAGAAAATGTAAAGAATGCGATGAAGGAAAATACAAAGGCTATTTATATAGAAACTCCAGCAAATCCTAATCTTAAATTAATAGATATAAAAAAGGTAGCAGAAATCGCACATAGCAAAGAAGACTGCATATTAATTGTAGACAATACCTTCTGTACACCATATATTCAAAGACCAATTGAACTTGGTGCAGATGTAGTTGTGCACTCTGCAACAAAGTTTTTAAACGGTCACGGCGATGTTATTGCGGGCTTTGTTGTTGGAAAAAAGAGCTTCATAGATCAGGTTAGATTATTTGGTATAAAGGATATGACAGGTGCTTGTTTAAGCCCATTTGATGCATACCTAATTTTAAGGGGACTAAAAACACTTGAAATTAGAATGGAAAGGCACTGCAGTAATGCTTTAAAGGTTGCAAAGTTCTTAGAAAAACATAAGGCAGTTAAAAAGGTATACTATCCAGGTCTTGAGAGCTTTGAACAATATGAACTTGCAAGGGAACAAATGAGCCTACCTGGTGCTATTATTGCCTTTGAATTAAATGGTGGCGTTGAAGAGGGAATAAAGGTTCTTAATTCTTGTAAAGTATGCACCTTGGCAGTAAGCTTAGGGGATGCAGAGACTCTAATTCAGCATCCAGCGTCAATGACTCACTCACCTTATACAAGGGAAGAGAGATTAAAGGCTGGTATATCTGATGGACTTATAAGACTTGCTGTTGGACTTGAAAATGCGGAGGATATTATAGCAGATCTAAAACAAGCTTTAGATGCTATAATATGATATAAAAATCTATAGAGGGGTAACACTATAAAAGGAGCAAGTTTTTGCTCCTTTTATTAATTAGGAATTTTTAATTTTTTCTTAATGACTTTATAACTACAATGGTATATAATAGCTGTAGAGGTGGTAATATGTTGTATATATGGATATTAGTTTCACTTGCAGCAATCTTAATTGATGCACTTACAAGTAGTTTTATATTTTTTAGCTTTGCAATAGGAGGAATTGGAGCATTAATTCTTTTAATGTTTAATGCTTCAATTGCAGTACAGGTTATTGTATTTATGGCACTTAGTATAGCGTCTATACTTTGGGTTGCACCATATGTTAGAAAAACACTTAAAAAAACACCACCTGCCTTTAAACCAATGGAGCAAAATTATATAGGTAGGGTATTGACGGCAGAGGAAGATATACAAGATAAGACACAAATCAAATATGAAGGTATATATTGGTATGTCTTGAATGTAGGGGAGCCAATAAAGAGGGGGGATAAATTTAAAATTACAGGTATAGAAGGAAATAAGTTGATTGTTGAAAAATATTAATTTCTTTTTTAAAAGGAGGGCTTATTTTTTTATGAACAAAAAAGTTGTTAGAGGATTATTGATTTTAGCTGGTTGCTGTTTTATTATAGCTTCATTAATAAACTTAATTTCAAATACCGGAAAATGGTATATAATGATTATACAATTAGTTACGGCAATTTTAATGTTTTTAAGTGAATACAAAATAAAAAATTCAATTAAGAAATAGTGGAGGGATTATAATGGACAAAATTTTATTAATAGTAGTGTTGTTGTTCTTACTTATCATTATATTTTCAAGCATAAAAATAGTTAACACAGGTTATCTTTATGTAGTAGAAAGATTTGGTCAATTTCATAAAGTATTAGAGCCAGGTTGGCATATATTAATACCATTTGCTGACTTTGTTAGAGCAAGGGTTTCAACAAAACAACAAATTTTAGATATTGAACCACAATCAGTTATAACTAAGGATAATGTAAAGATATCAATAGATAATGTTATATTCTATAAGGTTATGAATGCAAAGGATGCTATATATAATATTGAGAATTACAAATCAGGTATTGTTTATTCAACAATAACTAATATGAGAAATATAGTAGGTAATATGACACTTGATGAAGTTTTATCAGGAAGAGATAAAATAAATGCTGAGCTTTTAAGGGTTGTAGATGAAATAACAGATGCATATGGAATTAAGATACTATCAGTTGAAATCAAAAATATAATACCACCTGCCGAAATACAACAGGCAATGGAAAAACAAATGAAGGCAGAAAGAGATAAGAGAGCAGCAATACTTCAAGCAGAAGGTGAAAAACAAAGTGCAATTGCAAGAGCAGAGGGACAAAAGCAGGCGATGATACTTCAAGCTGAGGCAGAAAGAGAAGCAAATATAAGACGTGCAGAAGGTATGAGGGAAGCACAGCTTCTTGAGGCAGAAGGTAAAGCTATGGCAATGGAAAGAATTGCACAGGCTCAAGCAGAGGCTATTAGAAAGGTTAATAATGCAATTCACGAATCAAATACTGATGAAGTGGTTATTGCATTAAAGCAGGTAGAGGCACTTCAAGAAATGGCTAAGAATCCGGCAAATAAGCTTATTATACCAAATGAGGTTGTTTCAACATTAGGAAGTATATCTGCTGTTGCAGAGATGATTAAAAAGTAAAGGAAGGCTGCATATGCAGCCTTCTGACTGTTGAAAAAGTTAGCCCCATGAAGGATTTCTTGGGCATCGCTTCATTTCGCTAAGCAATTCTAAGCTTTTCTTTGTTTGAAAAAGTCCTACCCTCGCGATGCCATCGTCCTGATGGCCGCTCGACTCGGCACGTCCTGTGCCGAATTATGGACTTTTTTAAAGTTGAAAAGCAAGAATTGCTATAGCTCATGAAATATGCCTTTTTAAAATCCTTTCATGGGGCTATTTTCATACTTTAGCTAACAAGTGGGGGTGTCATTAATCTGAGCCTTTTTATTATTGCTTTAGTTTAAGAGTTATACTATAATGTAGGATGACAATATTTTGGGGAGTGAAAGGTAAAATTATGATAAAGTTTTACAATAGAAGAAATAAAGAATATCAAATAGAAAGGGTAGCGGGTAATTGGGCTATAAAATGGATATATGGTTCAAGGCTTTTTGGTGCAGGACTTCTTCACTTTTTAATTAAGAGAAGAATAGCTTCAAGGCTTTATGGTATTTATTGTTCAATGTCTGTTAGCAGAAAAAAGATAGATAAATTTATAAGGGATTTTAATGTGGATATGGATAGATTCCAAGTTCCAGAGGGTGGATTTAAGAGCTTTAATGAGTTTTTCTACAGAAAACTTAAGAAGGATATGATGAATATTGAAAAAGAGGATAGGGTTCTTATATCACCCTGTGATGGGAAGGTTTTGGCATATCAAAATATAGATATAGATATGCTTTTGCAGGTTAAGGATATAACATATTCCTTAAGGGAATTAATTGGTGATGATGAGGTGGCTGACAAATATAATAAAGGAACTTGTTTAGTTTTTAGACTATGTCCATCTGACTATCATAGATTTCATTTTATAGATGATGGAATATGCGAAAAGACAAATAAGATAAAGGGATGCTATTATTCGGTGAATCCTGTTGCACTTGATAAAATAGAAAAGTTATTTTGTGAAAATAAGAGAGAATGGAGTATTTTTCATTCTAAAAATTTTGGGGATATACTTTATGTAGAGGTTGGAGCAACCTTTGTTGGTTCAATTGTTCAAACCTATAAGCCAAATGAAGAGGTTAAAAGGGGAGATGAAAAGGGATATTTTAAATTTGGTGCGTCAACAGTTATTCTTTTCTTTAAAGAAAATATAGCCATAATAGATGGTGACATATTAGAACAGACACAAAAGGGTTATGAAACCTATGTTTATATGGGTGAAAAGATAGGAATAAAAAGGGAGGAGTAATTCCTCCCTTTTTAATTTAAAAAAAATTAAAAATTTAATTTTAAAACATAGAGGTAAATGTAGAAAAAACAAGAAAATATATGCAAATATTTGAAGGTATTAAGATACTAAAAAAATATCAGATAATAAAAACTAATACATAAAATTATTCAATTTATAAAATTTGTAAAATTAAAATTATGGGAGTAAAATTGTTTTATGATTTAGTTCAGGGGGGTGAGAAAATGGAGGATAATGTTGAAAAGGTTATTCAAAATATAATACACATTGATAGGAGTGCTGAAGAACTTAGGAGAAAAGTTGATGAGGATGTTGGAAGAAAAAAAGCTGAATTTAATAGAAAAATAGAACTGATGAAAAAGGAGATAGTGGATAAAAAAATTAATGAATTACAGGATATAAAAGATAGGGAAATGAAAAATATTCAAAATGAAGAGATGAAAATAATCGGAATGTATAATTCTAAAGCAGATGGAATAGAAGGAAAGTATAGTTTAATAAAGCAAGAGTTTTTAAAAGAAGTATATTGTGATATTTTTTTTGAAAAAGATAGGTGATGCTTATGCCTGCTGTTGTAAATTATGAAGCAATTAATACAAAGGTACATTCAATTTTAGGAAGAAGATTAAAGGGGGACGACTATAAAAAATTATTATCACTAACTTCAGTTAATGAAATTGCTCTATATCTTAGCAAAAATAGTGATTATGGAAGATATATAGCAAGTGATAATCTAAATGGCATCCATAGAGATGAATTAGAAAAAAAGTTAAAAATGATGTTAATCTATTATATTGACAAATTTGATAACTATTTTAGTGGAGAGTATAGGGATTTTTTTATGACCTTCTATTCAAAATATGAAATTTATGATTTAAAGAGGCTTGCAAGGCTTATACACATTGAAGGTGAACTACAGTCCCTAAGAGAATACTTGGTATTTGTTGATTATTACAAAAACATTAATGTCGATAATATTATAAAGGCAAAATCAATTGTTGAACTAATAGAGTTTCTAAATAATTCTGTTTATTATCCTTATTTAAAAAATTTATTAGACGGTAATAAAGAAGAAAATCTATTCAGATTTGAAATGGTATTAGATAAAACATATTTTTCAATTCTATTCAAGAAAATAAAAAAATTATCAGGAATTGATAAAAAAGCATTCTTTGAAGTATTTGGACCCATTATTGATATGATAAATCTCCAATGGATATATAGAGGTAAAAAATTTTATAATATGTATCCAGATGAATTGTTTAATTACACCATAGATGGTGGCGGAAAGTTAAATTATAAAAGCATTAAGGAATTATGTTATTCAAAAAGCGTTGAGGAATTAGAGGATAGAATAAAGCTTACTCCATATTCATTTCTAATTAAAGGAGATGATATGCAGGATATATATATGGAAAGAAGGATGAACAGATATATATATTATAAATTAATAAATACAATAAGAAAAAATAAGAGGGACATATCAAATGTATTAGCCTTAATGCAGATAATAGAATTTGAAATAAGAGATATTGTTTCAATTACTGAAATGGTTAGGTATGGAATAGAACTTAGTCAGTCAAATAATTTTTTAATAAAGGCTGTCTAACTGTGGGGTGGTTTTATGGCGGTTGCCAAGATGGAGTTTGTCAACATTATTGGGCATATGGATATGCTGGAGGATATAGCAAAGAGGATTGTGTTATCTGAATCAATACATTTTGTAAATGCAATGTCAGAGATTAATGAAAATAATTTCCCGATACTTCAAGCAAAGGACGAAGTTGACGCGGTTATAGATTTTAATTATATAAAGCAGTATCAATCTAATTTAGATTTAAATGAGATAAATAAAGTTTATGATGAACTCTGCGATATGTTTGAAATAAGGAAAAAATATCAAAAAAAGATTGTAGAACAGGATTATGTGTTTTTAGATGATGTAAATAAACTTAAGAGAATTTATGAGGAGGTAAACGAGGAAAACAGAGAGCTAAATAGATTGCAGGAGGAACATAGACAGATTGGTGAGATTGAGAATTATATTAAAAAAATGAAGAATGTTAATATCAATTTAGATGACCTGTTTAAAATGAAATATATTGATTTTATTATGGGAAAAGTTTCAAACTACAATATGGAAAAGCTAAAAAAGAATTACGAGAATATACCTGCAATAGTTTTAAAACTTGATAAGAATCAAGATTACTCAATGGTAATGGTGTTTGTTCCTAAGGTTGTTGAAATTGAAGTAAGAAGGGTATTGAATTCATTAGAGTTTGATGAATTGCAGTTGAATTTTAAATTTAGTGGTAGTCCTAATCAGTGGGTTGCTGATATAGAGAATAGAAAAAGGCAAATAGAGAAGGAAATAGCAATAATCAAAAACAAAATAAAGGAGCTTAAAAAGGAATATATAAATTTTATTGAAGTATTTTATTCTAAACTTTTGATGCAATATAAGATAGAAGAGCTCAAGTCAAATATGGGCTGTACAAATGAATTTTTCTATATGAGTGGATGGATACCAAGTTTTAAAAAGAAGGCTCTATCAAAATACTTGGGAGATTATGAAAATAAGTTGATTATAATTTATAAGGATTATAAAAATTTAAGGGAGGGATTAGAGCCACCTACCTGTATCTATAATGGTTTCTTATTACGTCCCTTTGAGTCGGTGGTTAAACTTTATGGTATACCGTCCTACAATGAATTAGATCCTACTGCCTTTGTAGGATTAAGCTATATGTTTTTATTTGGAGCTATGTTTGGTGATGTGGGACAAGGGCTTGTTCTTTTGACCTTAGGATTAATTTTGGAAAAGAAAAAGGCAAGACCTAATTTAGGTGGAGTTCTTGCAAGGCTTGGTATAAGTTCAACAGTTTTTGGTTTTTTGTATGGAAGTGTCTTTGGATTTGAGGATATCATTGAAGCACTTTTAGTTAGACCTATGGCAAGTATAGATAAGGTTCTAATTTGGGCAGTTGGTATAGGTGTTTTCTTGTTAAGTATAGGATATTTATACAACCTAATTAACTGTTTTATAAAAAAGGATGTTGAAAATGGTTTGTTTAGCAGAAATGGATTGGCTGGACTTGTTTTTTATTGGCTTCTTTTATACTTAATAGTTTCAAATGTAAGAGACGCAAAGACAATTATACCAAGTTCACTAATAACACTAATACTTGTTTTTCTATTGATTTTAATGCTGCTTAAGGAACCTTTAGCTAATTTAATAAAGGGAAATAAAAAGCTCTATAGTGAGTCAAAGTCAGATTATTATATTGAAGGTGGATTTGGCGTACTTGAAACACTACTTAGTATGCTAAGTAATACGTTATCTTTTATTAGAGTAGGAGCCTTTGCAATAAATCACGTTGGTCTTTTTATAGCCTTTGAAACATTGGCTAAAATGATGGGAAATGAACTTGAAAGCATTTTAATGATTGTATTTGGAAACATTGTGATTATTGGGCTTGAGGGCTTGATAGTTTTTATCCAAGGTTTAAGGCTCGAATATTACGAACTCTTTAGTAAATTTTTTAGTGGTACAGGGTATGAATATAATCCAGTAAAACTATAAAAGGGGAGGAATTTTTATGTATGTATTTATAATATTAGCTGTTTTAATTGTTGTATTAACAATCTCAAAAGGAGTAGTAAAGCTCTTTAAGGGAGAAGAGACAAATGCATTAGGTGTAAAAAAGGCTATAAAGGCAAATGTATTTTCATTTATACCTGTTTTAACAGGACTTATTATAACAATGATACCACAGGTTGCAAATGCAGCAGGAACTAATAATCCTTCTGCAGGTATTGGTTTTTTAGCTGCAGGATTAAGTACCGGACTTGCTGCAATAGGTGCAGGTTATGCGGTAGGTTCAGTTGGTTCATCAGCACTTGGGGCGGTATCTGAGGATCCAAAGATATTAGGTAAAACACTTATTTTTGTAGGTCTTGCAGAGGGTATAGCAATTTATGGATTAATCATTTCAATAATGATATTAGGAAGGTTGTAGGAAGTGGTTTTATGATTATATATTTAATTTCTGATAATAGAGATACATTAGTTGGTTTAAGACTTGCAGGAATAAAGGGTAGGGTTGTTCACGAAAGAAGTGAAGCAAAGGAAGCCTTAAATGTAGCTTTACAGGATAAAAATATAGGAATACTTGCGATAACGGAAAAGGCGGCTGAACTTATAAAAGAAGAAATTACCGAGATTAAACTAAAAAAACCTTATCCATTAATTGTAGAGATACCCGATAGACACGGATCGAATAAGGATAATGATTATATATTAAACTATGTTAGAAATTCTGTGGGCATAAAAGTTTGAGGTGATTTTTATGATAACTATAGAAGAAAAACTAAATCTTTTTACTAAATTGGTCTATGAAAAGGTTGAAAAGGAAAATAGAATTGTTATTCAAAGGTTTGAGGAAGAATATGGAAAAATTTTAAGTGAAAAAAAGAAGGAATTTGAAGAAGAGGCAAGTAAGTTGGATAAGAAGGTAAAAAGCGAAATAGAACTTTATAGAACGCAAACATTATCTAAGGCACACATAAGAGGAAAGAAAATTATATTAGAAAGAAAAAATAGCATTTATAACAAAGCAATAGAGGATGTGATTTGTTATATAAGTGAAAATAAGAGTAGAAAAGAATATAAACAATATTTTTCTAACAAGCTGATTAGCATAATAAAAAATAATGATATTAAAGAGGCTAATTTGATAGTGACTAGGCAGGATTGGGATTTATGGGGTAAAGATCTAGATAAAGAGACAAGACTTTTAAATGTAGTTTTTGATGAAAGTGTAAGTGGAGGTTTTATATTAATTGATTTAAAAAATAATTTTAAATATGATTTTTCTATTGAAAATATAGTAGATGAAAATAGAGAAAAAATAGGAGAAAAATTATTTGCTATGCTATAGGTGGTGGTAAAATGGAGGGTTCAGCAGGAAGAGTAGTTTATGTAAATGGTCCTGTTGTAAAGGCAAGGAATATGAAAAACTTTAAAATGAGAGAAATGGTTACTGTTGGTGAAAAAAAATTAATTGGAGAAGTTATTTCTATTGATGGAGAATTAGGCACAATTCAGGTTTATGAAGAAACAACTGGAATAAAAATTGATGATGAAGTTGTTTCAACACAAAAACCTTTGTCAGTTACATTAGGGCCTGGCATAGTTGGAAATATTTTTGATGGTATACAGAGACCATTAAATATTATTTTTGATAAATCAGGAAATTTTATTAAAGAGGGCATAGGACTTGCAACAATAGATAAAAAGAAAAAATGGTATGTAGAATTAAAGGTTAAGGTTGGTGATGAACTAAAGGAAGGAGATATATTTGGTACTGTAGATGAAACTCCTTTAATAAAACATTATTTAATGGTTCCACCAAATATGAAAGGAAAAGTTGAAGAAGTTAGGCAGAATGGAGAGTATGATTTAGAAACGATATTAGTAAAGTTAGATAGTGGTGCTGAACTTAAAATGTATCAGGAATGGCCGGTTAGAATTCCAAGACCAGTTAAAGAGAGACTACCTATACAAAAACCTCTTATAACTGGTCAAAGAGTAATTGATACATTTTTCCCTATAGCAAAGGGTGGAACTGCTGCTATACCAGGTGGTTTTGGAACTGGTAAAACAATGACTCAGCATCAACTTGCTAAGTGGTCGGATGCCGATATAATTGTGTATATTGGATGTGGAGAACGTGGAAATGAGATGACGGAAGTTTTAGAGGATTTCCCAAAGTTAATAGATCCAACATCAAATCTACCCTTAATGAATAGAACAATACTTATAGCAAATACATCAAATATGCCAGTTGCTGCAAGAGAAGCATCTATATACACAGGAATAACTATAGCTGAATACTTTAGAGATATGGGATATAATGTCGCTGTTATGGCAGATTCAACTTCAAGGTGGGCAGAGGCACTAAGAGAAATATCAGGAAGATTAGAGGAGATGCCAGCAGAAGAAGGTTATCCTGCATATCTTCCATCAAGATTGGCAGAGTTTTATGAAAGGGCAGGTTATGTTAAGACACTTAATAATAAAGAGGCTTCAGTTACAATAATTGGAGCAGTTTCACCAGCAGGTGGAGATTTCTCAGAACCTGTTACACAAAATACAAAGAGATTTGTTAGTGCTTTTTTAGGATTAGACAGAAAGCTTGCCTATTCAAGACACTATCCTGCTATAAATTGGCTATCGAGTTATAGTGGATATATTACACAACTTGAGGATTGGTATAAACAAAATGTAGCAGAGGATATGATATTTTTAAGAGGAGAAATGATGAAGGTTTTGCAGGAGGAAAGTAAGCTGTTAGAGACAGTAAAATTAGTAGGTGAGGATGTACTTCCTGATCAGCAGAGATTAATTCTTGAGATTGCAAGACTTTTGAAGGTAGGATATTTGCAGCAAAATGCCTACCATAAGGATGATACATTTGTTCCATTAGTTAAGCAGTATATGATGCTTAAAGTTATTGATAATTTTTATAAACTTGCAAAGGAAGCTGTTAAGGTAGGGGTTCCTATTTCTGTAATTAAGACGAGTGAGTTGTTTTATAGAATAATAAAAATGAAATATGAAATACCCAATGATTATGGAGATAAATTTGATTTGTTGATGGAAGATATTAATGAATATTTCTCTAATTTAATAAGAGAATATGAGGGTGATTAATATGCATAAGGAATATTTGAGTTTAAAGAAAATAGAAGGCCCTCTTATAGTAATAGAAGGGGTTGAGGGTGTATCTTATAACGAAATGGTAGAGATAAAGGTGCAGGGAGAAACAAAACACGGTAAGGTTGTACAGCTCAATAACGATTTAGCGATAGTGCAGGTTTTTGAGAATACATCCGGAATGTCTGTAAATAATATTTCTGTAAAGTTTACAGGAAAACCTTTGGAGATTAAACTTTCAAGGGAAATATTAGGTAGAATGTTTAATGGAATAGGTCAGCCTATAGATGGAGGGGGTCCTGTTTTTAGTGGAATTAAGTTTGATGTAAATGGAAGCCCAATAAATCCAGTTGCAAGAAGGTATCCACGAAACTATATTCAAACAGGTATATCAGCTATAGATACACTTACTACTTTGATAAGAGGTCAAAAACTCCCTATATTTTCAGGAAATGGTTTGCCACATAATCAAATAGCTGCACAAATTGTAAAGCAGGCAAAGGTTGCAGAGGGAGAAGGAGAATTTGCAGTTGTTTTTGCTGCTATGGGAATAAAGCACGATGATGCCCATTATTTTATAAAGACATTTCAAGAGGCTGGAGTTTTAGATAAGGTTGTTATGTTTATGAATTTAGCAGATGACCCTGTAGTTGAAAGGATTGTAACACCAAGATGTGCCCTAACTGCAGCAGAATATTTAGCTTTCTATGAAAATATGCATATATTAGTTATAATGACTGATATTACAAGTTACTGCGAAGCCTTAAGAGAAATATCTGCAGCAAGGGAGGAGGTACCAGGAAGAAAGGGATATCCTGGGTACTTATATTCAGACCTGGCAAGTTTATATGAAAGGGCAGGTATGGTTGAAGGTTCTAAAGGGTCAATTACTCAAATACCAATATTAACAATGCCAAATGATGATATAACACATCCTATACCGGATTTAACAGGATATATTACAGAAGGACAGATAGTTTTAAGCAGAGAAATATATCAAAGAAATATTTATCCACCAATAAATATACTGCCATCCCTTTCAAGACTTATGAAGGATGGAATCGGTGAAGGCTACACAAGAGAAGACCATCCTGATGTGGCTAATCAATTATTTTCCTCCTATTCAAGGGTTCAGGAGGTTAAGGCACTATCTCAGGTTATAGGAGAAGATGAACTGTCCGAAATAGATAAAAAGTATTTAGAATTTGGAGAAGCATTTGAATATAGATTTTTAAGGCAGGAGTTTAATGAAAATAGAGACATAGATAGAAGTTTGGAAATTGCTTGGGATATATTATCGATATTACCTAAGAATGAATTGGATAGAATTAACCCTAAGTTCTTAGATGCATATTATAGAGGGTGATTAAATGGAAAATATTGCACCAACAAAATCTAACCTTATTAGTGCTAAATCAACATTAGAGTTTTCTAAAAAGGGATATGAACTTTTAGACCAAAAGAGAAATGTACTAATTAGAGAAATGATGGCATATGTTGATAAAGCAAAGGACATACAGGAGATGATAAATAAAAAGTTTGAAGAGGCCTATGAGGCACTTATAATGGCAAATATAACAATGGGTGTTTCAACGGTTGAGGAGATATCCCATACTGTTCCCGAAAATGGGCAGTTTAATTTACTGTTTAAAAGTGTAATGGGGGTTGAAGTGCCCATAGTACGATATGATAAGAAACATAAAGAGCCAACTTATAGCTTTTATCAAACAAATACTGCTATGGATATTGCCTTTATTAAGTTTTCGGAAATAACATATCTCATTATGGAATATGCAGAGGTTGAAAATGCAGTGTTTAAACTTGCTATGGAAATAAAAAAGACTCAAAAAAGAGCCAATGCACTTCAAAACATACAGATACCAAAGTATGAGGAGATAGTAAAATATATACAGGATGTTTTGGAGGAAAAGGATAGAGAGGATTTCTTTAGGTTGAAGGTTGTTAAAAAGAAGAGTCAAAGGAAAAAAGCTAATCCATAGGACTATTATCCTATGGATTAGCTTTTATATATTTATAGATTTTTTTATAGCACGTTTGTAGGTTGGATTATAGTCTGTCCAAGCGTCTGTTCCTGCATCCCTTTCTATTGCAAGATGGAAGGCATTAATTTCAGCACTTGCCTTATCTGCATTATGAACAGCTATTGCCTCAAGAGTCATAGGAAGAACTGGTGAACCCATCTCTAAGGTTCCGTGGTGAGAAAGAATACAGTGTTCAAGTTCATATCTTAAGGCTTGAGGGAAATCTTGTATTTTTGTTATAAAGCTATTTAGTATTTCAATTCCAATGTTTATATGGCCTATAAGTTTTCCCCTTGTTGTATATTTGTTTTCAGGAAAATCTGATAGCTCAATTATTTTACCGATGTCGTGTAGTAATGCAGAGGCTACAGCAATATCATAATTGACATATGGGAATATTTGTGTAAAATTAATTACAATTCTTGCAACTTCAATGGTATGTTGTGCAAGACCGCCTATGTATGCGTGATGTATCTCTGCACCAGCCGCTTTTTTTAAAAAAGAAGTTTTAATATTTTCATTTGTAAATATATTATTTAATAATTGTTTTATTTTTTCATTTTTTATAGTATCAATTATTTCAAATAGTTCTTTTTCTATTTGTTCGCTATTTAAATAACAGGAGGGTATAACTTTATTTATTAATTCTTGGCTTGGATTATCGATTTTTTCTATTTTGTTTATATGTATTTGAAGGGTTCCTTTGAAATCTTTAGCAACACCTGAAATATAGGCAAAGCATCCGGGTACTATTTTTTCTGCAATATCAGGACTGTCATTCCAAATCTTAGCATCATAGTTTTTTATACCAGAGCTTATTTGAAGATGGTAGTATCCTTTATCATTTTGACCTATTTTTTTTTCAATTTTTCTTACTACAACAGGTTGATTTTCTATTTTTTCGTTTGGATATAAATTTTGCATAAAATCACCTCGTTAATATTATACATTAAATTTATAAACTTTACACATAAATATTAGATTGGAGGGATAAAAATGGAAAAAACATTAGTTTTAATTAAACCTGATGGTGTAGAGAGGGGGCTTATTGGAGAAATAATAAAGAGGTATGAGATGAAGGGATTAAAAATCAAGGCAATAAAGTCTGTATTTCCTACAAGAGAATTGGCAGAGAAGCACTACGAGGAACATAAGGGAAAGGAGTTTTTTGAGGAGCTTATAAAATACTTAACATCTGGAATGGTTATAGCTATGATAATAGAGGGTGAAAATGCAATAAAATGTGTAAGAAATATAAATGGTGCAACAAAATATCAAGATGCACTGCCAGGAACAATAAGAGGGGATTTTGCATATAAAGATACATATAATTTAGTTCACGCCTCTGATTGTAAAGATTCAGCTGAAAGAGAAATAAAGCTTTGGTTTGAATAGTCTCACTTATGTGAAATGTTGTACCATATATGACTAAAAAAGCCTTGGCATATGCCAAGGCTTTTGGTCTGGGTGACTGGACTTGAACCAGCGGCCTCAAGAACCCCATTCTTGCGCGCTACCATCTGCGCCACACCCAGATATATTTGACACATATATTATAAATCTAATTTTAAAATAAATCAATACTTATTAGTATATATTCCCTTGAATCTTATTTTATTATTGAATACAATTTTTAGAAATATGAGTTGTATTTTGAGCGTCAGAATAGTATAATTATATTGAAAATAATAAAGCAGACGCTGGGGGAGCCTTAGGCTGAGAGGAAGGTAAAACCTTCGACCCTTAGAACCTGAACTGGGTAATGCCAGCGAAGGGAAGCGGAAAAGTACTCCTTTTTGCGTCTGTATAAAAAAAGGAGGTTTTTTTATGCATTTTTTTGAAGGACTTTTAAAGATTAAGCCCTATGTTTGGGCAATTCTTGGGGCGTTGGTGCTTATTGCCATTACATCAATCTATCTAAACAAATCTAATACTAAGGAGAAGAAATTTGACACAAGAAAAATAACAACAGCAAGTCTATGTATTGCCCTTTCCTTTGTGCTATCCTACATTAAGATTTTTAAACTTCCACAAGGTGGTTCTATAACACTTGGAAGTTTAATACCACTTTTTATATTTGCATATACCTATGGAGTGAAGGATGGAGTAATTGTAGGTGCAATTTATGGGATACTTCAATTTATACAAGAGCCTTATATTGTTCATTGGGCACAGGTTATAATAGACTATCCACTTGCCTTTGGAGCGTTAGGGCTTGCTGGTTTATCAAGAAAAAATATACCTGTTGGTATGGTGATAGGGGGGGCTGGAAGGCTGTTCTTCCACGTAATTTCAGGGGTTATATTCTTTGCATCCTATGCACCTGAAGGACAAAATGTATTAGTGTATTCATTAATATATAATTTAACTTATCTATTACCAGACCTCATTTTATGCATTGTAATAGGGTTTATACCACAATTTAAAAATGCAATAAATAGGTTATCTACTGAAAGATGTTGATTAAATTACAAAAAGAATCCGTGAACAAAATATGTTCACGGATTCTTCTGTTTTATATAAATCGCATGAAGGGGAAACTTTATAGGCTATTTATTAATTCAAATAAAGCTTTCGCAGCAAGGGTTGGTCCTTCCTTTTCTAAACCTTTTATTCCAAGCTGTGTTTTTATTTGACCAACCTTTATTCCTTTATCAAATAGGGTTTTAAAATATATTTCAATTAATTCGTTAGATCTATCTTGCCATTGAAGTGGTCCAAATGGATTGGCAAAATATGATGATACAAGACCTACTTCATTTGTTGTTCCTTTTGCAAGCCTTTTACCTGATTTAAAAACATCTATTGCCTTTTCAACATCATTAAATAATTCTATAGAATTACCATCATCAACCTTATCATAATTATTGGCATATAAGAATAAATCAACTTTATGGCCCTTGATAATTTCTTTATAGCTTGATACTGGTATTATAAGTCTTGCATTTGTTTTATCAGGATTCATAAAAATACTTCTATCTATTTCTTTAAAGGCATAACCTTGGTCAAGGTCATCAAGTCTTACAAAGGCACCTATTTCAGTACCATAGGCAAGAACGTCATCATTCTTTAGTCTAATTGTTCCCATATCATCAAATATTATAGATAGCTCACTTACAAAGTTTGCTTTAAGATTTCTAATAGCTTCAAGGGTTTCAGATTTACCAGCACCACTATCTCCAATAAGAATTACATTAGCCTGTTTGCCGTTTTTTAGTATAATATTTGCCATTGCCCCGTGGAGTGGTAGATAACCCCTCTTTAGCATAATTAAATTATGAAGAGTTAATGTCATCTTCTTCATATATCCAAAGTAATCTATATCATCGCTATAAGAAACTAAACCAAGCATAATGTCGTTTTCTTTATCATTATAAAATACGGTTTTTGTTTCATTAGAGTTGCATCTTGCACCAAATACATATACTATATCCGGTTTTTTACCTTGGTATTCTTCCTTTTTTGCAATTTCAAACAAATTACAAAGTGAAATTCCGTGAGACATAAAATCTCTATGAAAATAGATATAGGCTAATAAATCCCCAACTTTAGCAGGAAAGCAAAACCAGTGCCTTGTTGTAATCTTGCAATCTTTTATTGGATTTTCAAATACTTCCTTAAATGTTCCTTCTCGCTTGTTCTTCTTAGGATATACAATGAAGGGGGGATCAAGCAAGATATTTTCAATAAAAGGAATATTCTTTAGTGGCTCATACAGAGGGGGAATTTTCCAGTCATTATTACTTAAAACAAGGCCTGCGTTGCCTCCTGCGGGGAGTTGTCTATATACATTTGGGGTTATTTGCAATATATTTTCTTCAACTTTTCTATATAGTGATAATACTAAATTAGAAAAATCTTGATTTGCTTCAATAAAGCGAGTTTTTTCAAGTCCTTCGGTAACCTTATTGTTAAATATTAGTGTGTATCTTTCAATCTTACGCCAATATCTATATAGATCTTCCACAAAATCAATAAGTTCCTCTTTATAACTTGAAAATGTGCTGTATTTTTCGTTTATTTTTATTATTTCATCAAGGTTCATAATAGAAAGTAATTTAAAAAGTGATATAACTTCTTTGTTTATAATTGATAGGTCATCAGAGCCTAATTTACCTGATATAAATCTGTAGGCTTTAGTATTTGTATTTTTAGATTTTGAAAGATATGAGGATAATACCTTTTCAAATCCTTCGCTATCAAGCACCTTTTCATAGGAGTCACAGTAGTAGGAAGAAAAGTTGATCATTGCTTTGTTGTTGCTTAATGAAAATGCTTTATACATAAGAGACCTCCGTGAAAGTTTCTAAATTAAATCTTGCAATTATTATACAATTACTATTTGGTGCTTGTCAATGATTTATATAGATATTTTATTTGGAATTATAAAGTTTTATAATTTCATCTACATATAACTTAAGATTAGAACGTAAGCTTTTAGATATATTTATGTTTATGCCTATAGATTCGACCTGTATTCCATATAGCGTTATTTTTTTGTATTTATAAAATAATATATCGTGATGAAAGTTATAAAAAGGTTTATATTCAAACTGGGGAATTATAATAGAGCTTCCTGCAGGTAGATTAAAGTCAACAGCATCTACTACAATTACATCATCATAGCTATTTAATACTTCATTTATAAAGGCGATATCTGTTTCGCAGATTATACAATCTATTCCCTTTTTCCTAAGTATATGACCAATTACAATACCTATCCCATCATCCTGCATCAGAATATTACCTATGCACAAAATGGTTTTCATTTAATAATACTCCATCTTTACTTACTAAATGAGTTGCACAAGATACACAGGGGTCAAAGGAGTGAACGGTTCTTATAATCTCAATTGGATTTGAAGTGTCTTCAATATAAGTCCCAATAAGAGCTCTTTCAAGAGGTCCTTTAATACCATTATATGTAGGTGATAGGTTAAATGCTGATGGTGTTATTATATTATATTGATTTATTTTTTTATTTTGAATCTCTACGCTATGGTAAAGAGCACCTCTTATTGTATCTGTAGTACCTATTCCAGTTCCATCTAATACATCTTTGCTTGTGGAGTTTTTATTTATTGCTACTTCCTTGAGCATATTTTTTATATTTTCTGCAATTGACTTTGCTTCATAAACCCTTGATTTAATTCGGCCTAATGTAGAGCTTTTAACCCATCCGTTTTTGATGCAATTTCTTGATAGAGGACCTACCTCCATAGGTAGATTTAAATATCTTGGAGCTTTTATGAAAGAAATATCATCTACAACCTCATATTCTTTTAAATCATTTAAATTAAGTTCAGAGTATTTTCTATTAATTAAAACTCCACTACTACATATGTTAAACTCAGGAGTATCATCAAATAGTCCGAAGCTTAAATAGTTACTACCAGAATTACCAATATTAAAATATTCAGTATAATATTTTTCTATAATATAGTAGTCCTCAAGCATATATTGACAAAAACTTAAAAGCTCATCTGCAATTTCAACTGCCTTTGAATATTCATATTGATTAAGTTTTGTGGTAACTCCTCCAAAAACAATTGCGTGATTATGTGGAGCTTTTCCACCTAATATACTTAATCCCTGATGTGCCAATGTCGAATAATATAATGATTTAATATAATTATCGCCTATTTTTATTTCTAAATCTCTTGGAACTTTGCTCTTAAAGTTTTCTGTTTCTATATTTACAAAATCGGGTATCGAGAATAAATAAAATTGTCGAATATGGTTTTGAAGTATGTCAAAACCGTGTATAATGTTCCTAATAATTCTGCTGTTATAATCAAGTATTAGTGAAGAACAATCCTCAAGAGCACGACTTGATGCAATACTGTGGGCAGAAGAGCAAATACCGCATATTCTTTGTGTTAAATAAACTGCATCAAAAGGGTGTTTACCTATGAGTAATTTTTCAAATCCTCTAAACATTGTTCCTTTACACTTAGCATCTACAACAATATTGTCATCTACCTGTGCTATTATTGTTAAAAAACCACTTATTCTGGTTATAGGACTTAAAACTATTTCCATTTACACTTCATCCTCCTTAAATAATGTATAGTTAGGGAAATCCTTTGAAGAACAACCAATACAAGGTGAATTTACACCAATAGGCCACTTTATATACCCATTCCATCTTGTATATGGACAGGGTGCCTTAGTTGAGGGACCAACGCATCCAATCTTTAAGTAGCAACCTACGTCTCCAATTCTTTTAGCAAATATATTTCTTTCAAAAAAGGTTCTTCTTTCACAAAAATCGTGGACTGTATTTCCATAGAGGTAGATAGGTCTTCCTATTGGGTCTAATTCTATTTGATTTCCTTCGATAAGATTTAATAGTAGAGATGCCATCCAGTTTCCAGATACAGGACAACCAGGCATCTTTATTATTTTTTTATTTGGTATAACTTCACTTAATGCCTTTGATTCAGAAACATTTGGGAATGCGGCAGAAATCCCACCAAAACAGGAACAGGTTCCTGCAGAAATAATAAACTTAGCATTTTCGGAAGCTACTTTTACAGCTTCAAGGGCAGTTATATATTTGTCATTGTAGTAGCCAATTATGTTGTAATTTCCGTTGTCCTTTGTAGAAATAGCACCCTCAACAACAAGAATGTAACCTCCCTTTTCTATAGTATCAAAGAAAGCATCCATAGCCTTTGTTCCAAACGGGTACATTTCACTGTTGCTAAAGGTTATGTTTACCCTTTGTTTTAGAAATTCAAAGGAAGGATTTTCGCTGTTTAAAAATGATATAATGTTTCCTGAACATCCATTAGTTTCAAGCCAAATAAGGTTCATTTTAACTCTCCTTTTTTTACAATATCTAATAGATTTTATGAAATGTTTAAGTAAATATATTCAAGGTATAGTAAAAACTTTGTGAGAAAAAATAAATTATAGGAAGGAGTGATAATATGAATGAAATTTTCAAGAGAAGAAGCATAAGAAAATATCAATCAAAACCTGTAGAGAAGGAAAAGATTAATGAACTTTTACATGCAGCAATGGCTGCACCATCAGCGGGAAATGAACAGCCTTGGCATTACATAGTTATAGATGACAGAAATATTTTAAACAACATTGCAAATACACACCCTCACGCTGCGATGCTTAAGGAGGCACCAGTTGCAATACTTGTATGTGCTGATTTAACAAAGGAAAAATATGAAGGTTTTTGGGTACAGGATTTATCGGCATCTACACAAAATATACTTTTAGAGGCAGTAAGTTTAGGACTTGGGACTGTATGGGTTGGAGTATATCCAAATGAAAATAGAGTGAATGAAATAGTCAAAATGTTTGGATTACCGTCCAATATAATTCCTTTTTCAATAGTTGCAGTAGGTTATCCAGATGAATATAAGGATGAGTCAGATAGATATGATGAAGATAGAGTGCATTATAATAAATGGTAATTAAATAAGTAAACAAAAGGTGATAGTTACCTTTTGTTTACTTATTTTATATGTTATAATACCTATGTATGGTATAGGGGGGGTGACATAATGGAAATACTTGAAAAATTTAAAAAACTAATTAAAGAAATTTATAAAGATTATAAAGAATCAGGAAATGTTTATAGAACTGGATGTGGATGAGGTGTAAATCCATATTATAATGAGCGTGCTCTGGAGGAGCACGAAAAAAACAAAACAGAAAAATAAAATTGTTTACATTTATTCTAAATGATAATATAATATAGTATAAATACCTATATAAGGTATATATGGAGGTGGAAATATGGAAATAAAGATTACTCAGTCTGCTGCTGAGGAATTAAAGAAAAAGTTAGAAGGAAAGGACCAAAATATTGGAGTTAGAGTTTATATTGCAGGTGTTGGATGAGGTGGCCCAAGTTTTGGTTTAGCTCTGGATGAGCAAAAGAATACTGATAATGTTTATGAAGTTGAAGGAGTTAAAGTTTTATTTGATAAGGAGCTTTCAAGGTATACAAAGGGATTTATAATTGACTACAGGAATTCCTTTTTTGGAAAGAGGTTTGTTGTTGATCAACTATATTCAAGAGGTGGATGTTCCTGCTAAAAAAAAGTGCCATAAAATTTTATGGCACTTTTTTAGAATTTGAAAAGGTCGTTTTTAATCTTTTTAAATAATGGTGGTAAGTTCATTGTAACTACTTTATCCTCAAGATACTTTAGATTACCACCGATATTTTTAAATATTAATTTATTTGCAACAAGAAGTTGATGGTTTAATCCAAATTTGTTGAAGAAGAAACTATTAAACTTTCTGTTTCCATACTTTGGATCACCAACTATTGGATTGCCTAAATATGATAGATGAGCTCTTATCTGATGGCTTCTTCCTGTCACTAAATCAATTTCAATAACCGAAGCAATTCCAACAGATTCTACATTTAATATTTTTGTTATTATCTCTTTTGAATTTTTTACCTTTCTATCCAATATCATTACTTTATTAGTTCTTTCGTTTTTTGTTATATATCCTACGTATTCGCCAACTGCTATTTTACCTTTAACCAATGCGGTATATATTTTTTGTATTCCACCTAATCTTATTGCTTCATTTATTTGTTTTAGTGAATCATAGTTTTTTGCAAAAATAACAAGCCCTTCTGTGTTTCTATCCAATCTATTGCAGGGTGATGGTGCAAAGGTTTTTTCTTCATCAGGATTGTATTCACCCTTATCATAAAGGTATGCCCATACCTCATCTGTTAAGGTTATTTCATTTCCTTCATCTGGATGAACTAATTGATTAGGTCTTTTTTCAACAATTAATATATTTTCATCTTCATAGGCAACCTTTAAATCATAATCAATCTCTAAAAACTTTTTAGTTTCTTTATCTTTAGCTGTACTTATTTCAATATTAAAATTTAAAATATCTCCCTCATTTAATATGTACTTTTCACTTTGTTTTTTATTATTTATTTTTATTTCGCCTTTTCTTATTGATTTATATATAGCTCCAAGTGACATATCCTTTAAATATTTCCTTAGGAATTTATCAAGTCTCTGACCAGCTTCGTTTTTAGTTATAATAATTTCCTTCATAACATCACCTCTAAATTTATAGTACAATTTATATTATATATATTATCGTCATAAGTCAACAAAAAAATTAAAAGAGTATTTAATTTTTGTATTAGGATAAATTTTAATAATTTAATTCATATATATTATTAAAAAATATTTTTGGTGGTTTTATGAGGAATAGAATAATTAGGATTTTGACGATAGTTTTGGTGGTGTGTATTTCATACATAAATTATTATAGGACAGCTATTAACATTGTATTCACTTCAAAGGTTAATAAAAGTGATAATGTTACTTTAAAATCAATAAAATATCACGTATTGACGGAAAGTTTTAGTGAAAGTCAAGGCAAATTTGTAAAACACCAAGATGTTTATTTTGTTTATCCATATAAATTAAGGATAGACACAGTGAGTGAAAGTAAAACAATAGAGATATACAATAATGAAAAACACTTTTATTATGATGACGTAACTAACAAGATTAGAGTAAAACAAGCGTTTCCTCCAAGGGAGCCATATGTAGTGGAAATTGCAAAAAAAGTAATGGATGTAGTAAACTCAGGAAGGTATGAGTTTTTTGGATATGAAGAAAAGAATAACTTAAAAATTGAGGTTCTTGGTATTAAGAATAACATAGATCAAAACAATTATATGCATAAAATATGGATTTCACAAATAAATGGGATTCTACTTCCTATAAAGGAGGAATATTTTATTAATGGGCAAGTAGTAGAAAAAAGTGAATACACTTATGAAATAGTAAATGAAAGTATAGAAAAGGATATATTTGAAATAGATAGTTTGCCAAAGGTTGAAATAGTTGATGATGGATATTTAGCCAAGCATTTTGAAACAATACAAGAGGCAAGAAAGTATTTAAATTTTAAAGAACAACTTCCGTTAAATTATGCACCAACCTATATTTCTGTTAGTCCTCCAGATAGCAATCCTTGTTTAACGGTTGTATATATTGTAAACAACAAAAGAATAATATTAAGTGAATGGGTAGGTAAAATGAATTTTAATCCAAATGCTAAAATGGGTAGTATAGATGTCTTAATAATAGAGAATAGTTCAGTTGTATTTGTAAAGTGGGTTAAGGATAATATAGTATATGAAATTTGTGGTGAAAAACAAAGTTTTGGTGATATAATAAGGATTGCAGAGGAGATTACAAAGGCTAAATTTATATTACAAGGAGAGTGAGTATGAACAAGTTAGTTTTTAAGGTAGAAGATAATGGAGTAGGCGTAAAGATATCAAATTATTTAAAATATGAAAAGAGTATGTCGACAAGATTGATTCGTAAACTTTCAAGAAGGGGTAATATATTAGTAAATGATATGCCTATAAAAATGGACTATGTTTTAAAATTAGATGATAGGATTGAAGTTATATTAGAAGCAGAAGAAAATCAAGATATTCTTCCTGAGGATATTCCTGTTGATGTTGTATATGAAGATACAGACTTATTAATAGTGAATAAGCCGCCCTTTATGGTTGTACATCCTACAAAGGGTCATCCAAATGGAACTCTTTCAAATGCTGTTATGAATTATTTTAAAAATACAAATCAAAGTTCAATAGTAAGACTTGTTAATAGATTAGATAGAGATACTTCAGGGCTTGTTATAATTGCAAAAAGTCAATTTGCACACCAGCAGATGGCTAATAAAATGGACAGGGATGAGGTTGAAAAATATTATATTGCTGTTGTAGAAGGATGTATTGAGGGAAGAGGTACTATTGATTTACCAATAGGTAGACCATCAATGGATTCGATAAAAAGAGAAGTTTTAGAGTCAGGGCAAAGAGCAGTTACCCACTATGAAGTATTAAAATCTTCAGAGGATATGAGTTTAGTTTTAATAAGGCTTGAAACTGGAAAAACTCATCAGATAAGAGTTCATTTTAGTCATATAGGACATCCATTAGTTGGAGATACCTTATATGGAAAAGAGAGTTCATTGATTAATAGGCAGGCACTTCACGCATATAAATTAAGATTTAAGAGTATTAGACAAGAAAATATAATTGAAGTTGTGGCAGATATACCAAATGATATAAAAAGTTTGATTAATAATATCGAAAAATGAAGTAAATTGTATATAATTTTTCGTTGAATTATAATAAATTGTATAGTATAATTTATATAAAGTAGGAAGAGCGAGATGCGCGTTGAGAAAAAGTGGCAGAGCCGCTTGCACTCGCTCTTCTTTTTTTGTTATTTAACTCTTTCTCTATTTTTAAAGAATGTTCCAATATAAACTGTAAGTGGTATAGCAATAAGATGTAGTATAATCCAATAAGTCCAGCCCATTCTTGGTGTATACATAAATCATTCTCCTTTCTATTCTATTCTATTCCTTTATTTCTTCTCATTGATGCACCCCAATATAGAAGTAATGGTATTGCTATTATATGTAAAAGTAGCCACCAGCCCCATCCGATATTTGGAGTTAAATTGTACATAGGAACACCTCCTTTAAAAATTCTATTTGTATTTTTTGCTAAAATCCAAAGTTTATACATAAAAATAAAAGCTTCCCCCTTTTATTTGGAGAAGCTTAATTTTTGTATAGTAATGAAAATTATTCCATAGAGCATATAGCATATCAATATAAAAAGCTGTACAGAAAGAAGAGTTTTAAGTATTGAACCTAAGATATAAATAAGTATTCCAATAAGAAGAGGTATAACTATATTTTTATATAAATCAAAATTAAACGACTGAAGAGTTTTATAAATACATTTCATATTTAAAATTAAACCTATGAGGGCTGATAAAGCAAAATTAATACAATATCCATATATATTTATGGTTGGTATTGCCATTAAAAAATAGATTAACGTGATATCAATAATAGAAACTAATATTGAATTAATTAATAAATTAAATTGTCGTCCTAATCCATTTAATATTGAAAAACTAAGGATTTCAAAATATACAATTGGTAAGCCAAAGGATAAATAATATATTAAGCTTCCTACTGAAGTATCTTTATATATAAGCATAGATATTTCTCTTGATGAGTTTAAAAAAATTGCACAGGATGCAAAGGCAACAGCCATAGTAAATTTAATGGTAGAGTTAATTCTATGATTTAATGTTTTATAGCTTTTGAAGGCAATTCCTTCAGAAAGAGAAGGAATCAATATGGTACTTAAGGAAGAAATTATTATAGCAGGGAAAAATACAACGTTCATAGCCATACCCTGAAGCTTACCCAGCATAGAAATTGATTCTTCATAGGGTATACCTGCAATATGTAGCCTTTTAGGAATTAATATTGCAATTATCGAACTAAACATTGTGGATAAAATTCCGTTTAGTGCAAGAGGAATTGATAGTTTAAGTAGATTAAATAAAAGTTGGAGGCTGTTATCTGATTTACCCATTGGGGGATTTTTGCGTTTAAAATTTATAAAGCATAAAATTAAAAAGAGTAAACTTGATAATTCACCTATTGATAGAGAAATATAGGCAGCTGCTGATTTAATATTTATATCATATCCCTTAAAAATTTGAATTAATAGATATATGCTAAGTATTCTAATTGCCTTCTCTAAAACATCGATTATGGCAGGTTCTACTACTCTTTGATATCCATAAAAAACTCCTTTGAATACTGAAGAAATTGAAACTATTATTAGTGCGGGACAGAAGCACAGTATGCTAAGTTGAGTTCTATCATCACTTAATATATTTTTTGAAACAAAACTTGATAAAATAATAAGAATAGTGGTTATGAAAACTGACCAAATAATTTCAAATATGCAGGTAACTTTAATTGTATTGTATAGTTCACGTGTTTTACCCAATGCCTTTTTTTCAGCACTAATTTTAGATATAGAAACTGTAACTCCTCCACCTGTAAAGAAGAGAAACATAGTATAAAGAGGTGATACAAGTTGATAAAGTCCCATTCCTTTAGAGCCTATTTCTCGAGATAAAATTACTGTAAACAAAAAGGCAAGTGCACCTGTTAATATGTTTGATAAGGTTAATATAAAAGTGTTTATAAAAAACTTAGAACGCATTTTACACCCCTAAAAACATTTTTACATACTATAATAATATGGTGTAATTTTTTCTATTATGAAAAATAGAATCTAACATAAATAAAAAGTGCCGCTATTATAAGCGGCACTTTTTAATAATAAAAGTCTATAGATTACTTTAAGTTTTCTGGATTTAATCCCTCAAGTTCAGGTATTACGAATCTACCATCTTTTCTTATTAGCACGTCATCGAAGTAGATTTCTCCTCCACCGTATTCAGGTGTTTGAATATAAACTAAATCCCAGTGTATTGCTGATTTGTTTCCATTAAATGCATCGTCATAGGAACTTCCAGGTGTAAAGTGGATTGAACCTGCTATCTTTTCATCAAATAGTGTATCCTTCATAGGTTTAGTTATATATGGATTAACACCTATAGCAAATTCACCAATATATCTTGCACCTTCGTCTGTATCAAATACCTTATTTATTCTTTCTGTATCATTTGCTGTAGCCTTTACAATTTTACCATCCTTAAATTCAAGTCTTATATTTTCATAAGTAAAGCCTTGATATTCAGCTGGTGTATTGTATGTAATGTATCCGTTTACTGAATCCTTTACAGGTGCAGTATATATTTCACCATCTGGAATGTTCATCTTACCATCACATTTTACTGCAGGTATTCCCTTTATTGAGAATGTAAGGTCAGTTTGAGGTCCTACTATTCTTACCTTATCTGTTTTATTCATAAGGTCAACTAATGCGTCCATTGCCTTTGACATCTTTGAATAGTCAAGATTACATACATTAAAGTAAAAATCTTCGAAGGCTTCTGTACTTGTATTTGCAAGTTGAGCCATTGATGGTGATGGATATCGTAATACAACCCACTTAGTCTTTGGAACTCTAATCTTTCCGTGAACTTCACTCCAGAAGTACTTGAAATATAGGTCCATTCTTTCTGATGGAACATCTGATAACTCAGATGAGTTATCTCCTGAACGAATACCTATGTATGCGTCCATATCACTCATTCTTGCAGCTTCATATTTAGCCATCATTTTCATTTGTTCTTCTGTTGCACCCATTAATATAGCTCTGTCAACAGATTTGTTTTTGATTGTTACAAATGGTACAGCCCCTACCTTGTAGGCTTCCTTTACAAGTTCTTTAACAAGTGGAAGTTCAAGTCCTATTGTTTCAATAAGAACCTTTTCGCCTTCCTTAAGTCTACAAGAATAGTTGATTAGATTGTGGGCTAATGTTGTTATTCTTGGATCTACCATTTTTTAGTTACCCCCTGTCTTTATACTATATGCAAATTTATTATAACACGAAATTTGAAATTTTACAAAAATAATATTAAATTTTATGAAGGAAATATTTCAGTTTTGTATAAAAAATTATGGTCATTTTTTAAAAAAACTATTTACAACTTGTCGAAAATTAGCTAAAATAATAAAAGTGTGTTGGAAAAACGTAAGGTCTTAAACATAAAAATTTAAAAGCTCCACCTTTAAAATGCCTATAAAGGCATTTTTTTTTATTTCTATTCATATATTTTATGTGAATAGAATATAGGGGGAGTAAGATGAAAAACAAAAATTTATTTATCATATTAATTTTAGTTTTATCATTAGGAATTTTATCTATAAATTTTTTGATAAGAGTAAATGAAGAAAATAGTGATATAACAAATAAACTTATAATACAAGATGGATATAATGTAAAAAAACTTATAGAGGGTTTAATTGAACCAACATCATTTGCAGTTGATGCAAATGGAAATATTTATATAGCAGAAAGAATAGGAAGTGAAGTCGTAATAAATAAGTACTATAAAAATGGAAAGAATGAAATTTGGGCAAAAGGGTTTAATTATCCTATAACATCAATTTTAGTCTACAAAGACTATTTATTAGTATCTCACAAAGGAATGATAAGTAAGGTTATAGATAATAAAGTTGAGGATATAATAACTGGTCTACCAAGCTATGGTGATTATTCAAATAATGGCATACAAATAGGTTATGATGGGTATTTATATATCTGCCAAGGTTCAGCCACTAATTCTGGTGTTGTTGGTCTTGATAATTATGAAAGAGGATGGCTTAAGGAAAATCCGTATTTTCACGATTTTTATCCTGTTGATGTTGTATTGTCTGGTATAAATTTTAAATCATCCAATCCTATGACAGAATCAAAAAACGATAAGGCTATAACAGGTGCTTTTATGCCCTTTAATATGCAGTCGAGTAAAGATTCTGTAATAAAGGGTAAAACTCCTGGAAATGCAAGTATTTACAGAACCTATGTTGGTTCTACTAATCTTGATTTGTTTGCTTATGGAATAAGAAACCCTATAAATATAATATTTACCCACGATAACAAAGCATATGTTTCCGTTCAGGGTATGGAAAATAGAGGTCAAAGACCGATTGAGAATGGATGCGATTATATATACGAAATAAAAAAAGGTGATTGGCTTGGATGGCCAGATTATGAAGGTGGAGAGCCTGTTACTTTAAAAAAATTCAAACCTAAGAATGCATCACAACCTCAATTTATAACGGAAATGCATCCAACAACAACTCCACCAAAGCCACTAATAGTATTTAATGAAAGTGGAAGAATAGGGGCTATGGATATTTCAAGACAAAATGCCTTTGGGTATGTTGGTAATTTATTTATACCTCTAAAAAGCGGAAAGAATGAGGAGGCAAAAATAGTTGCCTATGATATAAAAGGCAATTTATTGGTTGACTTTATAAAAAATAAAGAAGAAAAAATAATAAAGGAACCTATTCAATGCAGCTTCTCTAAAGATGGTATATTATATATATTAGATAAAGGAAATGGCTGTATATATTGTGTTGAAAAAGTAGAAGAGAAACAGCACAGTTTAAATAGAATATACATCCCTGTTGAGTATTTAATTGGAACAGTAGTTATAGCTTTGATTGTAATACTTATACTTCAAATTAGAAAAACTAAATAATAGTGGTGGATAATTGTTCTAAAAAGGATTAAAATAAATATAAAAATACACAGGGATGATGAGATATGAAGTTTATAGAAAATTCCTATTCAACTATATTTAAGGGAATGTTAAAGGCTGTAAATCCTATTAAAAAAAGAATAATTAAAACTGAGTGTAAAGTACACCAGTATATAAACAATCAAGCCCTAACAATTTTAAAAAATGATGGTTATGATTATGCCTATAGAGAGATGAGTCTTAATATTGATAAAATAAATGAGGGTGTTGTTTGGGCTGATCAGGATTTTAAAAGCAGCAATCATTTTTATAATCCACAAAGGAGTAAAGGTCTTTATGGATGTAGTAATGCTCTAAAGGAATGTTCCTACTATTATGCAAGAGCATTAACTAAATTTAAAAAGGGAGATAAGGATAAGGCATATTTTTATCTTGGGGCAGCCTGTCATTTAATCCAAGATGTTACTGTACCTCAGCACGTTAATGTAAAATTACTTGATAGTCATAGAAAATACGAGCAGTGGATAATAAAAACATACAGACACCACGACAGTTTTAATGCCTATGATGGTGGTCTATATTTTAAATCTATAAAGGAGTTTATAGAATTTAATGCAAATTCATCAATAAGAACCTATAATAAGTTTAAAAATGAGTTGAATGAAGAACTACGTTATTATAAAATAACTTCTGTTATATTAAAATTGGCCCAAAGGACAACAGCGGGACTTATGCTGAAGTTTTTCAATGATGTACGAAAACTAAAAAACTTATCTGAGGAGTGATTGTTTTGTCTAAACTTACTTGGAAGCCAGGTACGATGCTTTATCCTGTACCTGCAGTATTAGTATCCTGTAGCTATGATGGGGTAGATAACATTATAACTATAGCTTGGGCGGGGACTATTTGTACTAATCCACCTATGGTTTCTATTTCAATACGCCCAGAAAGATACTCCTATGATATTATTAAAAATTCAGGTGAATTTGTTATAAACATACCTAACAAAAATCTTGCCTTTGCAACTGATTATTGTGGTGTAAAATCAGGAAGAGATGTAGATAAATTTGAGGTATTAAATTTAACAAAGGAGAAGGCGTCAATTGTAAGTGCTCCTTTAATTAAAGAGTGTCCGCTTTCATTGGAATGTAAGGTTAAGGATGTTATTAAGCTTGGTAGTCACGATATGTTTGTTGCTGAGGTTGTTGCAGTAAATGTTGATGAAACATTATTAGATGATACTGGTAAATTACACTTAGATAAAGCAGAACTTATATGTTACAATCACGGACAATACTGCGTTGTTGGAAAAAGCTTAGGTAAATTTGGTTTTTCTGTAGAAAAGAAAAAGAATAAAAATAAAAGAAGAAGTAAATAATTTCTGCCTATAAGGCAGGAATTATTTTTTTTTAATTGAATTTAATTAATATATAAAGGGTTGGGGTGGTATTGATGAAAAAATTATATGTAGATATAAGAAATATAGATTTTGGAGAAAATATTATTGATGTGTGTAATGGAGGAGACAGTGCCATTAATAAAATAATAAGTTCTAAATATAGTAATATTGAGAAGGATATATCAAATTTACAACAAATAGATAATAAAAACATAGTATATAATTCCTGTGTTTTTTTCTTTGTTTTATCAAGGGGGATTACAAAATTTAAATTTAATAAAATTATAAAAGTCATAACTAAAGTAATTGATAAAGATAGCAAAATTTATATATGGGATGTAGTTGAAAGGAATAAATTGGTATCGAAATACGAACTTAATGTTGAATCTGATATTGGATTGATTAAATTACCAATTAAGGTTTACTTTAAACCTTATAGTATAAAATTCCTTGACATAATCAAGGTTTTAGAAAATAATAGTTTCATAATAAAAAATAGTTTAATTAATCAAGGAATATTATTTGTAGAAGCAGAATTTAAAGGGGAGGAAACAAAGGTTAAAAATGAAGGTTATATTAGCAGCATTAAATGCAAAATATGTTCATTCAAATTTGGCAATAAGATATTTAAAAAGAGAAATAGAGGATTATGATGTTGAATTGTATGAATCTACGATAAATGAAGATATCTTAAATATATCCTTTGACATAGTGATTAAAAATCCTGATGTAGTAGCATTCTCTTGCTATATTTGGAATATAGAAAACACATTAAAGGTGGCAAATATAATTAAAAATATAAATGAAAATATTAAGATAGTTTTAGGAGGACCTGAAGTATCCTTTGATTCAATAGAGTTAATAAATAAATATAACTTTATTGATTTTATTATAAAAGGTGAAGGAGAAAAGGTAATAAAGCCACTTATAGATTCTATTTATTTAAATAGTTTAGAAGGATTAAGGAGTATAAAGGGTTTAACATATAGAGAAAATTTAAATATAGTTGATACAGGTTTTGCAGAAACTATAACTGATTTAGACAGCATTAAGTTTCCATATGAAGATGAGATACCAGATAAAATAATTTATTATGAAGCCTCAAGGGGATGTCCCTTTAGATGCAGCTATTGTATGTCTTCAATAGATAAAAGAGTTAGATTTAGAAGCTTAGATTTAGTTAAGAAGGAATTGAAATATTTAATCGACAATAATGTAAAGCTTGTCAAATTTGTTGATAGAACCTTTAATGCCAATAAAAATTTTTCAAGGGAGATATGGAAATACCTAATTGAATTATCTCCAACTACAAGATTCCATTTTGAAATAGCTGCAGATTTGTTGGAGGATGAGGATATAGAAATATTAAAGATGGCAAAGGAAGGCCTTTTCCAGTTTGAAGTAGGAGTACAGACTACGAACATAAAAGTTCTTGAAAACATAAATAGAAAAATGAATTTTGAAAGGGTAAAGGACAATATAAATAAAATTCTACAAATAGGTAATATTCATTGTCATTTAGATTTAATAGTTGGTCTTCCTGAGGAAGATATAAACTCTTTTAGAAAATCCTTTAATGATGTAATGAGTATAAATCCAGATGAATTGCAAATAGGTTTTCTAAAGGTACTAAAGGGTTCACCCATTTATTATGATAAGGATAAATATGGTATAAAATATTGTGGATATGCCCCGTATCAAGTATTAAAAACAAACACTTTAAGTAGTTCAGAAATAAACTATCTTTTAAAGTTTGAAGAAGTTTTTGAAACCTACTATAACAGTCATATATTTGAAAGAACCTTTAATTATGTTTTTAGCTATATAGATGATTATTATATTTTCTTTAAAGAATTAACTGATTACTTAATACAAAATGGATTTTTTGAAAGAAGCATAGGATTACAGGATAAATTTTTTCAAATATTTAATTTTTTAATAAATCGTTTTGAAGGAAACACAATAAAGGACTTGCTAATATATGATTATTTGTACAACACAAAGAAGACAAATTTACCAGAATTTTTAAAGAAGCGCATAGATGAAGATGTGGAAACAAAAATTAAAATATGTAAAGAAAGGATAGTTAACACCTTAAGTTTAAGTAATTTAAAGGGACTTTTAATTTTGCCAATGTCCTTAGATGCAAGAAAAATAAATAGAAGTATAGAATTTAATTTTTCTGATTTTTTAGTGATATTTGATTTAAAAAATAATGGACATTATGCAATAAGTTTGAAAGAATTGGTATAAACAAATGTAAATATGAAAAAAACTAAAAAATATAATGAAAATCGACAAAAATTGACTTTTATTTTTCAAAAAAATTTAGTATAATAAAGTTAAAATTTTTTAAATATTCAATAATGAAGGTGGTGATACTTTGGCTCTTGATGTAGTGAAGAAAATTAGTGAAATTGAAAAGCAAGGGGAAGAATTAATTAAAGAGGCACAAAGGAGGGCAAATGATATTTTAAAAAATGCAAAGGATGAAGCAGAAAATATTAAACAAAGAGCCCAAGAAAGTGCTGAAGCTTATTACAAAGAGGTAATTGAAAAGTTTGAAAAGGAAGCAAAAAATCAAATTGAGCCAATGATAGCTGATGCAGAAAGAAAAAAGCAAGAGATAACAAATATACCAAAGGATAAGATGGAAAGAGCCGTAAATATGGTTATCGAGAGGATAGTGAATAGTTATGGCAATAGTTAAAATGAAAAAAGTAACCATAACAGGTGCTAAGGAAGACAAATACAAGATTTTAAAGGCTCTTCAAAGGGCATCTGCAGTTGAGGTTATTGACCTTAGGGAAATAGTAAAGGAAGAGTTAGAAGGAGTAGCCTTTGAAAATAAGACAATAACTGAAACTGAATTTAACTTTAATAGAGTAAAGCAGGCATATGAATTTCTAAGAGCCTTTAGTGATAATAAAAAGGGAATATTGCAAAAGAGAGAAGTATTGGATGCTGAAAAGTTTGAAGATTTTGCAAATACCTTTAATTGGATGGATTTAAGCAGCAGTGCAAAATCACTTGAAGAAGAAATAAATAATCTAAAGGCTAAAAAATCAAAGCTTGAATTACAAATTGAACATTATGAGGTTTGGAAAAATCTTGATGTATCCTTAGAGGAACTTAATAAGTTAAAGAGAGTATCCTACTTTATAGGTACTGTAGCTAAAAAATATGAGGCAGAATTGTTAAATGAATTTAAAAACATAGATGGCATCTACATAGAGAGGATATCAGAAAAGCAGCAGGATTTAAATATCTTTGTAGTATGCCACATGGATGACTATAATCAGGCATATGAAATACTAAAGAAGTATGGCTTTACTAAGCTTACACTTGAGCTTGAGGATACTCCGAAGAATATTATAACTAAATTAACTAACGAGATTAGCGATATTGAAACAAAAGAAGAACAAACAAAGAATGAAGCAGTAAAGCTTTCAAAAAGCCTTGATGATTTAGAAAAGGTATATGATTATTTTAGTTCTCAGCTTGAAATTGAAAGACAAACATCAAAAATAATAAATACAAAAAAATCTGTTATTTTACAAGGATGGGTGCCTGAAGAGAAAATTGGCATACTTGAAAAGTCTATAAATAAATTCAATCTTCAGGTGTATTTAGAAGTAGAGGATGCAAAGGAGGAAGATAACCCACCGGTATTATTAAAGAATAATCCTTTGATTGAGCCTTTTGAAGCAATTACAGAAATGTATGCACTACCGCTTCCAAATGAAGTAGATCCAACACCAGTATTAGCACCATTTTTCCTACTATTCTTTGGAATGATGATGGCTGATGTTGGTTACGGATTGTTGCTTGGTGCAGTAAGTTTATTTTTACTTCTTAAGGCCGATTTGAGCGATTCATTGAAGAAGATGATTAAACTTTTAGCATTAGTAAGTGTTCCTACAGTAGTATTTGGTGTTTTATATGGAAGTTTCTTTGGTGGTATTATTAAAATGAAACCGCTATGGGTTGACCCTGTAGCTGATCCGATGACAGTTTTAAAATATTCAATAGTATTTGGTATAATCCACCTTTATGTAGGTTTAGGAGTTAAAGCATACCAATTAATCAAAGAAGGAAAGATTCTTGATGCTATATTTGATGTATTCTTTTGGTATGGTTTGGTTTCAGGGTTAATTTGGCTTCTACTTGGTGGAGGAAAACCAGCACAAATTATATCAATAGCAAGTGCATTAGGACTTTTATTAACCCAAGGAAGAAGCAACAAGACACTTGTTGGCAAATTCTTTGGAGGATTATATGGATTATATGGAGTGACTGGTTATTTAGGAGATGCCCTATCTTACTCAAGACTATTAGCATTAGGCTTAGCTTCAGGGCTAATAGGGTGGTCCTTTAATTTGTTGATAGGTCTTTTAGGAAAAGGTGCAGTAGCCTTTATATTTGGACCAATCATATTTATAGCAGGACATACATTTAACTTTTTAATAGGTGCACTTGGAACATTTGTTCATACTTGTAGATTACAATATCTTGAATTCTTTGGTAAGTTCTATCAAGGTGGCGGAAAGGCATTTAAGCCTTTAAAAATATCAACAAAATTTATAAAAGTAAAAGAAGAAATTTAAAGGAGGAATCAATTATGGAATTTACAACATTCGTTGAATTTTTAAAACAAAATGGAGGTTTAATTTTTGCACTTCTTGGTGCAGCACTTGCAGCATTATTTGCAGGAATTGGTTCAGCTAAGGGTGTTGGTATTGTTGGTCAATCAGCAGCAGGCCTAATTACAGAAGATCCAGAAAAGTTCGGTCAATCCCTTATACTTCAAGTTATTCCAGGTACCCAAGGTTTCTATGGTTTTATTACAGCTCTAATTATATTAAACAAGATAGGTATACTATCAGGAAATCCGGTAAATCTTACTTTAGGTCAAGGCTTTATGTTACTTATGGCTTCACTACCAATGGCATTTGTAGGATATAGTTCAGCTATTTCACAAGGAAAAACAGCAGCAGCAGGTATTCAAATTCTTGCAAAGAGACCAGAAAAGATGTTCAATGGAGTTATTTATGCAGTTATGGTTGAAACATATGCCGTTGTTGCACTTATAACTTCAATATTAATGATTGTTAATATAAAGCTATAAGGGAGTGGCTAAAATGAATGGAATAGATAGCCTAAAGGAGAGGCTTTTAAGTGAAGATAGGATAAAGGCCTCAGAAATAGAATTAGAAGCAAGAAAAAAGGCAGAAGAAATTATACAAGCTGCGAATATAAAGGCAACTCAAATAGAGGATGAATTAAGACAAAAGGCACAGAAGGATGGTAAGGATAAAAAGGAGAGAATGATTGCAAGAGCTGAGCTTGATGCACGAAATATAGTTCTTCAAGCAAAGCAGGAGGCAATAGATTTAATCTTAAATGAAGTGATAAAAAAAATAGATAGTATGTCAAAGGAAGAATATTCAAATTTAATTAATAGAATGATTTTGAATAATGTAGAAACAGGAGAAGAGGAAATTGTACTTTCAATTAAAGATAAGGATAGGGTACAGATTAATCTTGATGAAATAAACAAACAATTAGTATCAAAGGGAAAGAGAGGTCTTTTAAGATTAAATGGCGAATATGCTAATATCTCTTCAGGATTTATATTAAGAAAGAATGGACTTGAGATTAATTGTACCTTTGAAGCACTAATTAGAGGTTTAAGGGATGAGCTTGAGGCAGATATTGCTTCAATGTTATTTTAAATAGCCTCCAGTTCTATAAAAGGAGGGTGAGTAATGGATAATACTATATTTGCTCAATGTATAGCAAGAATTAAGGTTCTTGAAACAAAGATGCTTGATAGGGCAAAGATTGAAACTCTACTTGAGGCAAAGGATTTTAATGAAGCAAAAAGAATATTACAGGATAGTGTTTATGGAGATTATATTAATATGCCATCATATGAAGATGGTTTAAAGAAGGCATTAGAAGATTTTTATAGAGAAATGGTCAAGATTTGCCCAGTAGTAGAGGTAGTAGATATATTTAGAACAAAGTATGATGCCCACAATATAAAAACCTTAGTTAAAAATAGGTTTTTACAAAGGGATTTAGACAGTATATTGATTGATGCTGGTACAATAGAAGTAAGTAAATTAAAGGATATTTTTAAGGACGACAATTTACGTGATTTATATGAAGTTTACAGAGATGCTGTCTTTAAGGCAATTGATGAATATAACTCAAACAAAAATCCGCAGGATATAGACATAATTATTGATGCTGCAATGTTTAAAAGGCAGCTTGAAATAGCAAAGGAAACAAGAATTAGTTTTATTAAGGATTATATTCAGCTACTTATAGATGTTTATAATATTAGAACATTTATAAGAGCAAAGGAACAAAATAGAGAAAGAGATTTTTTAAACAAGGTACTAATAAAGGGTGGAAAGGTTGACCTTGACGTATTTATAAATAATTTTATTGAAGATATAGAAAACTTTTCAAACAAGGTATTCCACACAGAACACTTTAAATGGTTAAAGGAAGGATTAGAGGAATATATAAAAACAAAGGATTTAGGAAGAATTGAAAAAATGGCTGATAACTATTTAATAAGTGTTCTAAAAAATTCAAAATTTATTAGCTTTGGGGCAGAACCAGTAGTTGCATATATCTATGCAAAAGAAAATGAAATTAAAGTATTAAGAATTATATTAACAGGAAAGAAGAACGGTGTTGGTGCAGATACGATAAGGGAAAGGCTGCGTGATATATATGTATAAGATAGGAGTTGTAGGAGAAAAGGACGCAGTAATAGCCTTTTTATCCCTTGGTATGACTGTAAAAGCAGTTGAAACAGTAGATGAAGCTATTAGGGCTGTTGATGTAATGGCAAGGGAAGGCTACGGATTGATATTTTTAACTGAAACATATGCAAAGGATATGGAGGAAACACTACTTAGATATCAAAATCAAATGGTTCCTGCAGTTATATTAATCCCTGGTACTCAAGGAAGCCTTGGAATAGGTCTTGCAAAGATTAGGGATAATGTAGAAAAAGCTGTCGGTGTAGATATATTATCAAAGAAGGAAGGTTGATAGCTTGAAGTACGGTAGAATTATTAAAGTTTCCGGTCCTCTTGTTATTGCTGAGGGAATGGAAAATGCAAAGATGTTTGACGTTGTTAAGGTTGGTAATAGAAGATTAGTTGGTGAAATTATTGAAATGAGAGGGGATAGAGCCTCTATTCAGGTATATGAGGAAACATCAGGTCTTGGAATTGGTGAACCAGTTGAAACAACTGGAGAACCTCTTTCAGTTGAACTTGGACCTGGGCTTATAGAAGCTATGTTTGATGGTATTCAAAGACCTCTTGATGCTGTTATGAGGGTTGCAGGAGATTTTATAACAAGAGGTGTTGAAGTCCCATCACTTGATAGAGAAAAAAAGTGGTACTTTAAACCAACAAGGAATGTTGGAGACTATGTTGTTGCAGGAGACATTATAGGGGTTGTTCAAGAAACAACTATAATTGAACATAGAATAATGGTTCCCTACGGAGTTGAGGGTGAAATAGTAGAAATAAACGAAGGTGAATTTACAGTAGTTGAAACTATTGCAAAGGTTAAAACTCCAAAGGGAGAGATTAAGGATATAATTATGATGCAAAAGTGGCCTGTAAGAAAGGGAAGACCTTATAAGGGCAAAATTCCACCAGCAGAACCAATGCTTACAGGACAAAGAATTATAGACACCTTCTTCCCAGTTGCAAAGGGAGGTACAGCTTGTATCCCAGGGCCATTCGGAAGTGGTAAGACAGTTGTACAACATCAGCTTGCTAAATGGGCAGATGCAGAAGTAGTTGTTTACGTTGGATGTGGAGAACGTGGAAACGAGATGACAGACGTTCTTATGGAATTCCCAGAGCTTAAGGATCCAAAATCTGGTGAACCACTTATGAAAAGAACTGTTTTAATAGCAAATACATCAAATATGCCGGTTGCAGCAAGAGAAGCATCAATTTATACTGGTATAACAATTGCTGAATATTTTAGAGATATGGGATATTCAGTTGCTATAATGGCGGACTCAACTTCACGTTGGGCAGAGGCATTAAGAGAAATGTCAGGACGTCTTGAAGAAATGCCAGGTGAAGAAGGATATCCAGCATATCTAACTTCACGTGCTGCAGAATTCTATGAAAGAGCTGGTAAAGTTTACTGTCTTGGAAGTGATGAAAGAATAGGAGCACTTACTGTTGTTGGTGCTGTTTCACCTCCAGGAGGAGACCTATCAGAACCAGTAACCCAAGCTACGCTTAAGATAGTTAAGGTATTCTGGGGGCTTGATTCAAACCTTGCATATAGAAGACACTTCCCAGCTATAAACTGGTTATTGAGTTATTCTCTGTACTTAGATAAGATATCAAATTATATTGAAGAGCAAGGGCATAAAGGCTGGGGTGAAATGACAAGAGAAGCTATGAAGATTCTTCAAGAGGAAGCAGAACTTCAAGAAATAGTAAGACTTGTAGGTATAGATGCACTATCAGAGAAGGATAGATTAACTTTAGAGGCTGCAAGGTCACTAAGGGAAGATTACCTACATCAAAATGCCTTCCACGAAGTTGACACATATGCTTCACTAACAAAACAGCTAAAGATGTTAAAACTAATATTAGATTTTTATCATCTTGGACAAGAAGCATTAAAGCAGGGTGTATATTTAAGTAAAATAACTTCTCTTCCTGTACGTGAAAAGATAGCAAGAGCAAAATATATACCAGAAGCAGAAATGGCAAAAATAGATGAAATATCCTCAGAACTTCATATGCAGATGGATATACTTGTGAAGGGAGGAGAAGTAAATGCTTAAGGAATATAGAACTATAAAAGAAGTAGCAGGTCCACTTATGCTTGTTGATCAAGTAGAAGGGGCAGTCTACGATGAGCTTGTTGAAATAGAAACTCAAACAGGTGAAATAAGACGTGGTAAGGTACTTGAAATAAACGGAGATAAAGCACTTGTTCAGCTATTTGAAAGCTCAGCAGGAATTAATTTAAAGGATAGTAAAGTTAGATTTTTAGGAAAGACGCTTGAACTTGGTGTCTCAATTGATATGCTTGGAAGAGTCTTTGACGGACTTGGAAGACCAAAGGATGGAGGTCCTAAGATAATTCCAGAGAAGAGACTTGATGTTAATGGTAACCCATTAAATCCTGTGGCAAGAGACTATCCATCAGAATTTATTCAAACAGGTATATCAGCAATAGATGGACTAAACACTCTTGTTAGAGGACAAAAGCTACCTATATTCTCTGGTTCAGGTCTTCCACACGCAAACCTTGCAGCACAGATTGCAAGACAGGCAAAGGTTTTAAATGCAGAGAGTAAATTTGCGGTTGTGTTTGCTGCTATGGGTATTACATTTGAAGAGGCAGACTTTTTTATATCAGACTTTAAAAAGACAGGAGCTATAGATAGGGCAGTTCTTTTTATAAACTTAGCAAATGACCCTGCAATTGAGAGAATTGCAACTCCAAGAATGGCATTAACTTGTGCAGAGTATTTGGCCTATGAAAAGGGAATGCACGTACTTGTTATAATGACTGATATGACAAACTACTGCGAAGCCTTAAGAGAAGTATCTGCTGCAAGAAAGGAAGTTCCAGGTAGACGTGGATATCCAGGATACCTCTATACTGACCTTTCAACTCTATATGAAAGAGCAGGTAAGATTAGAGGAAAAGAAGGATCAATTACACAAATACCAATATTAACAATGCCAGAAGATGATAAGACACATCCAATCCCAGACCTTACTGGATATATTACTGAGGGACAGATTATATTAAGTAGAGAGCTATACAGAAAGGGAGTAATGCCTCCAATAGATGTACTTCCATCCCTATCAAGATTAAAGGATAAGGGTATTGGTAAGGGTAAAACAAGAGAAGACCACGCAGATACAATGAACCAGCTCTTTGCTGCATATGCTCAAGGAAAACAAGCTAAAGAGCTTGCGGTAATACTTGGAGAATCTGCACTTTCAGATATAGATAAGCTTTATGCAAAGTTTGCAGATGAGTTTGAAAAGAGATATGTATCACAGGGAGAATATGAAAACAGAAGCATAGAAGAAACCTTAAATATTGGTTGGGAACTTCTATCAATATTACCTAAGTCAGAACTAAAGAGAATTAGGGACGAGTATATAGAGAAGTACTTGCCTAAAAAAGGGGATGAATAGGTATGAGATTAAATGTTAACCCAACCAGAATGGAGCTATCTAAGCTTAAAAAGCGTTTGGTTGTAGCAAAGAGAGGTCATAAACTTTTAAAGGATAAGCAGGATGAATTAATGAAAAAGTTCATTGATTTGATAAAAAAGAACAATGAACTTAGAATTAAAGTAGAAGAAGAGTTAACAGAATCTTTAAAGGAGTTTATGATGGCAAAGGCAGTTATGGGTTCTGAAATACTTGAAGAATCAATAATTATGCCAAGTGAAACAATAAACCTTGAAATAGCAAAGAAGAATATAATGAGTGTAAACGTTCCGGTTATGAAGTTTATAAGAGAAGGAGCAGAGGGTGCAAGTATATACCCATATGGATATGCATTAACTACTGCAGAGCTTGACGGTGCAATAAATAAACTTTATAATATCCTTCCACAGCTTTTAGAACTTGCTGAGATAGAAAAGTCTTGTCAGCTTATGGCTGATGAAATTGAAAAGACAAGAAGAAGAGTTAATGCTCTTGAATATGTAATGATACCTCAACTTCAAGAAACAATAAAATATATAACAATGAAACTTGAAGAAAATGAAAGAGGTAACTTAACAAGACTTATGAAGGTAAAATCTATGATGGAACAAAGAGGAGTTTAAATCTTGGTGTTTATGTTAGTGCTATGAACAAAACTGTTCATGGCACTAATTTATGTTTTTTATATACTTCTCAATTTTGTAAATAAAAAGGTGTTGAATTTTTATTTTATTTTTATTAAAATAGTAGTATCCTAATAAGGAGTAATGATTATGGAAGGGTATGTAGTTACTAAAGTATTGAGTAACAATGTTGTTATAACACAAAAGGGCGATGAAATTTTTGTTCTTACAGGTAAGGGAATAGGGTTTGGTAAGAAGAAGGGTGACCCTATAACTGAGAAGGACATAATAGAACAAAAATTTATTCAAATAACAAATGAACATAAAGAAAACTATGACAGATTATTAAAGACAGTAAATGATGAAATAATTGCAGTATCTGAAGAAATAATTGAACTTGCAAGAGAAAGATTAGGTACTGAATTAAATCCTCATATTCACATTGGGCTTACAGACCATATTAACTTTGCAATAACCAGATTAAAGGAAGGAATAAATATTATAAATCCCTTTGAGATGGAAATTAAAACTATGTATCCTACAGAATATTCAATTGCAGAGGAAGCTATAGAACTTGTAAAAAAAAGAATAGGAGTAGAACTTCCAGAGTCGGAAAAAAGCTTTATAGCATTGCATATTTATTCTGCAAAAGTAAATCAAACAGTTGGTGAAACATTAAAATATACTGAAATAGTAAAAGATGTGATAGATTTTATACAGAGGGAGTTAAATATAAAAATAGATGAAAAATCCCTTGATTATATTAGATTGATATCTCATCTAAGATACGCACTCTATAGAATTGAAAACAATAAACCAATTAAAAATATATTATTGGGTTCTATCAAAAGACAGCTCAAGGAAGAATACAAGCTTTCAAAGAGGGCTTGTGAAATTATAGAAAAAAAGTTAGATAAAAAGGTACCCGAAGATGAAATAGGGTATATTGCAGTTCACCTTGGTAGAATTAAAACTAATTCATAGGCGTGTTACTGATTCGATCAGGCATGAGCCTAATAAAACCGCAAGGTTTTATTAGCTTATGCCTTTTTAATTTTAAAATATTCAAAAAATGGGAGGTAATTACAATGTTTGGTTTTTTCAAAAAGAAAAACAACGGGATAGAATTAAATGCACATATGGTTGGTACTGTAGTAGAACTTGTAAATGTTCCAGATGAAGTTTTCTCTTCAAAAATGCTTGGTGATGGAGTTGCAATTGAACCTAAGGAAGGTGTTTTATATTCACCTTGCGATGCTGAAGTAGTTCAAGTTTTCCCAACAAAGCACGCAGTTGGATTAAAGACAAAGGAAGGCCTTGAAATACTTCTTCATATTGGTATTGATACAGTACAAATGCAAGGAGAAGGATTTGAAGCCTTTGTTAAAGAGGGAGACAAAGTTAAAAAGGGAGACAAATTAGTTGTATTTGATTTAAATTTAGTAAAGGAAAAAGCAAAATCAACTATAACACCTATGCTAATTACAAATATGGATATGGTTGAAGAGCTAACTGTAAATAGTGGCGATGTTAATTCAAATTCAGTAGTTGCAACTGTTAAGGTGAAATAATTTGTGTATAAATGATAAAAATAAAATAAATGGAGGTAGTTAATATGATGGAAAAGAAGATAGTTATTCAAAATGAAACAGGAATACATGCAAGACCAGCAGGAATAATAGTAAAAGAGGCTGCAAAATTCAAGTCAGCTATAACAATTGAAAAGTCAGGAAAAGAATACAATGCAAAGAGCATAATGAGCCTTATGACTATGGCTGCAAAGAAGGGTGAAGAAATAGTAATAAAGGCAAATGGAGAAGATGAGGCACAAGCTATAGAAGCACTTACAAACCTTATATTAAATGGCCTTGAATAATTCTAAGGAGGAGAAGCTAAATGTTAAAGGGAATAGCTGCGTCATCAGGAGTAGCTATCGGCAAGGCACTTGTAATAGTAGATAAAGAAGTAGAAATAGAGAGAAGAGCTATAGATAATATAGAGGCTGAAACTACAAAATTACAAAATGCTGTAGCTACTGCAAAGGAGCAACTTGAAAAAATAAAAGAGATAGCTAGGGAAAAAATAGGTGAAGATAAGGCACAGGTTTTTGAAGCACATCTTATGATGTTAGAAGACCCAGAATTTATTGGTGCAGTTGAAGCACAAATATCATCAGAATCAATCTGTGCAGAGTATGCATTAAAACAAACTGCTGATATGTTTATCTCAATGTTTGAGTCAATGGATAATGAATATATGAGGGAAAGAGCAGCAGACATAAGAGACGTAAGCAAGAGAATAATAAACATATTAATGGGAATTGAGACTGCATCAATTGCAGAAATAGATAGAGAATGTATAATAGTTGTAAATGACTTAACGCCATCAGATACTGCACAGATGGATAAAGAAAAGGTATTAGGCTTTGCCACAGATATAGGTGGAAGAACATCCCACTCAGCTATAATGGCAAGATCCCTTGAAATACCAGCAGTAGTTGGACTATCAAATGTTACAACTACAGTTAAAACAGGTGATATGTTGATATTAGATGGTGATGAAGGCGTTGTAATAGTAAATCCAGATGAAGAAACTCTACAAAAGTACAGAGAAAAGCAAAAGAAGTTAGTAGAGTATAAGAAGGAACTATCAAAACTTGTAAATGCTGAGTCAATAACAATTGACGGAAGAAAGGTAGAACTTGCTGCAAATATAGGTACACCAAGCAACGTTGAAGGAGCACTTAAAAACGGTGCAGAGGGTGTAGGATTATTTAGAACAGAGTTTCTATATATGGATAAGGACAGCCTTCCAACAGAAGAAGAACAGTTTGAAGCCTACAAGGCAGTTTTAGAGGGAATGGGAGGAAGACCGGTTGTTATAAGAACTTTAGATATAGGTGGAGATAAGAAGCTACCATATCTAAAGATTGATGAGGAAATGAACCCATTCCTTGGATATAGAGCTATAAGACTATGTCTTGACAGAAAGGACATATTTAAGACTCAACTTAGAGCACTATTTAGAGCATCTGTATATGGAAACTTAAAGATAATGTTCCCAATGATATCAGGTGTAGATGAATTAAGACAAGCAAAGGCAGTGGTTGAGGAAGTTAAAAACGAACTTAAGGCAGAAGGAATTGCCTATAGCGACAACGTAGAGATAGGTATAATGATAGAAATTCCATCAGCTGCGGTTATTTCAGATATATTAGCAAAGGAAGTAGATTTCTTTAGTATAGGAACAAATGACCTAATTCAATATACAGTAGCAGTTGATAGAATGAATGAAAAGATATCATACCTATATGATCCATTCCATCCAGCAGTTTTAAGATTAATAAAGATGGTAATAGACAATGCACATAAAGAAGGAAAATGGGCTGGTATGTGTGGAGAAATGGCAGGAGATGAAAGAATAATTCCAGTTCTATTAGGATTTGGACTTGATGAGTTTAGTATGAGTGCATCCTCAATACTAAAGGCAAGAAAGTTAATAACAAGCCTAAACTACGAAGAAGCAAAGAAACTATCAGATGAAGTTATAATGTGTGCAACTTCTGAAGAGATAAAGAGCAAAATACAAAATTTTGTAAATAGATAAAGTAAGAAACACCAATTGGTTACGTTCCCCCTTCATTAACACCAATTGGTGTTTTTTTATTGGCTCTTTGTCAATTGTTGGGGCGGGTATTCAATTAGAATGCCTGTCCTTTCTTGTTTGAGAGTGATTTTATAAAGATAGGTTGGATGGGGGAGAGTCCCCTGCAAAAAATTGCAGGACAAAAAGACCAACGGGAGTTGGTTTTCTAAAATTTGGTATTATAATTTACTTTAATTACAGCAATGAAGAATTCTATTTCTAAACCTATCAAAGTTTTTAAAGCCGAAGGCATTTCTTTTAATAACTTTAATTTTGTTATTAAAGCCTTCAG